>JBCBZV010000068.1:0-22768 GCA_039815155.1 Pseudomonadota bacterium | reverse complement strand
GACAAGGATTGGAATAGAGCCTACGCCTACACGTCACCTGCATATCGGGCAGTATTCTCGGAAGCGCTGTACCGACAAAAGTTTTCGTATCAAGTGGAGTGGGAGTTGACTTCGGTCGAATTCCTTAACTATGATCGCGACGCAGCTGTAGCAAGTGTGGCAGTCCGGGTCATGTCCAGGGCTATCAAACAAACTTCAGAAGCATCAGCGGCACTAGGCTCTGTACCAACAACGCTTGTCGAACAATGGGTATTGCGAGACGGTAATTGGTGGTACAGCGCTAACTTGTGAAAATTTAGTTAGTAGGTGCAGTGAAGTTGACAGCTGGCTGCAGCTAGCAATAATTAGCGCTAGCACAACATTTGATTGTGATTACAGACACATTAGGAGTCTCCTATCATGAAACACGCTTTTAAGCCTCTTGGCATCGCTGCCGCAGTTGCTGCTGCATCAGCTAGCTATGTCAACGTTGCGAATGCACAGCCATCGGTTGCGAACAACGCACTTGGTGACCTTGCGCTCGTTCCTTACTACACCGTTAACGGTGAGTGGATAACTGGAATCCACATCGTCAACACCAGTGATGCTACGCAGGTTGTGAAGTTCCGCTTCCGACGTGCTGAGGATTCTCTGGACGCGCTTGACTTTAACGTTGTCATGTCACCACAGGACGTCTACGCAGGATTCTTATCAGACGACGCTGATGGCAACATCAACTGGTCTGCTGATGACACCACTTGTACTGTACCTGCAACCTCCAATGGCGTTCTGACCATGCCACCGATCTACCGCGAAGGTGCGGAGACTGGTTACGTCGAAATCATCGCTATGGGCGAGGCTGATGACGACGAGCCTATCTCCATTGCGGCAAAGCACGGCTCGACTAGTCTGACTCCGCTTGATTGCGATGCAGTACGTTCAAACTTCTTCCAAGCTGCCGTCGACATCGATAATGATCAGACAATCCAAGACGATACCGATCTTGACTTGGACGAAGATGATGATACTGACGAGCTCTTGAACGACTACACTGACTCTGGAAACGTTCTGAAAGTTTCTTATTTCCACCGTGATAACGCTACGGGTATCGAATTCGGTGACAACGCTGTTCACATTCAGGACTTCCTGACTCGTCCCGCGATCACTAACCAGCAGTTTGGTTATCTGTCTGGCGATTTGAACGGATTTGACTTCCCTGACCTCGATGGTGGTTCTCCCACTGGTGCTATGCCGGAACGAAACCGTTTCGAGCTGCTGCGCGCTAGCGATGTATTGGGCGTGGGTGTCTTGATCAACGAGTGGACTGCAAACGCTGCAAACGGTGCCGCGCTTGATTGGGTCGTAACCATGCCTGGTCAGTACACCATGCTCAACCTGCCAATCTATATCACTGCTCTCGCAGACGCGTTGGATGGTGAGGATTCTGACGACTTCGTTTGTGCTGGAACCAGCGAAAGTGACGCAGTTGAGCCTACGGCACTAAACCTCGCAGATGATGATGAGAACATTTATTTCTGCGACTTCAGAGACATTCCGGTAACTGCTAGCATCAGCCCTTACAACCGGGAAGAGCTCGCGCCTACTTCGCCTGATGGACAGCTGGTAGTATCGCCGCAGATTCCGGAGCTTGTATCGGCTCTTCGTCTTGAGAAGGAAACCAACGTGATAACGTTTGGTGGTAATTCCGTTCTTGGCGTATCGGACGTAGACATTACAGCTGATCTTGATCAGCCCTTCGGTTGGTTGACTCTTGGCGTCTCATCATGGACAGGTACTACTCAGTCTGTCTGTGAGTGGCCAAACTTCAACGCTTCTGTATCCAGCTTGATAGCACTTATCTCATGCTCCTCAGTAACTGGTGCTGTTCCAATGATCGGTTATGCAGCTTGGGCGCGTCAGGTAGCGGCTAACCCAGATGCGAGCTACGGCCGTATCGTTGCTCACAGTTTCACTAGCTAACACAACTAGCTAATTGAAACGAACCGGCACCTTCGGGTGCCGGTTTTTTTTTGCTTGAAATCAGATCTTGCATACTGACAAATCAACTCGACGGAATCCCCGTTCTAGTTGGTTGCTAACAATTTACAGTGTGCGCTGTCTAACTCAGTACGCAGCCGTTTTCGAATCACAATTCATCAAAACCTTTGGAAGTCTTTGACTATGCGCTCACTTTCAGTCCTCTTGTTATTCTTACTCATGAGCACAGGTTTGCTCGCGGCTGAAGACAAAGTTGTCATCAGCGATGCGGGTGTCGAAATCACCTACGAAGAGATGAAAGCGGCACTCACGATGATTCCGCGAGCGATGCGTTCCCTGGCTGCGGACGATGTAGGTCAGCGTTTCGAACTGATCAACAATATGGTTCAAATCAGGAAATTGGCTGCAAAAGCGGAGGACCTAACTCCGGAAGTACCCCGTTATTGGCAACTTCAATTCGAGATACTCGCATTGAAGAGAAATTTTATTTTCGAATTAGAGCAAGCTGATGTCGAATTACCCGATCCGATACCTTTGGCCGAGGAGTACTACGAGACTCAAAAGGATAAATACGCATTAGAACCTGAAACACGAAGCTCAAGTCATATCTTGTTTGCTTCACCACCTGGGTTACCGCGAGAAGAACTAAGAGACAAAGCGCAATCCATTTTAGGAGAGCTTCGAGCGGGAGCTAACTTCGAGGACTATGTCGAGAAGTATTCCCAAGACCCAGGCTCAAAGAGACGCTCTGGTAGCTTAGACAAGTGGATTACCCTCGGTGACCGTTTAATCACGCCGCCATATTCGGGTGCGCTCTTTGAGATCGAACAGATCGGCGAGTACTCTGAGGTGACTGATTCAGAATTTGGTGTCCACATAATAAGGCTCGATGGAATTCGCGAAGCCGGTTATCGAAGCTTCGAAGAAGTTAAAGAAGATATATTCCGAGATATCTTGGTGGAGTTCCAATCCCTCATCGCAAAACAGGTAAATGCGCGCTACACGATCACAGAGGATGCCTTCATCGATGGACGTGCCATGGAAGAGCTGTTTGCCCCCTACAAAAAGGCTTCAACACCGTAGAACTGGGAAAGTTAAAACCGCCCTCAGCAGACCTTTATCAAGTGTAAGTAGCTAATGGCAAATCCAAGTTGCGTTCTCATCTTGGGCATGCATCGCTCAGGTACTTCACTAATAGCCCGAGCCTGTTCAGAGTCTGGAATTAGTGCGGGCCCCGAGGACCAACTTCTCGAGGCCCAAGCCGACAACCCTCTGGGTTTTTACGAAAACCAACACCTGGTTTCACTCAATGACGACCTCTTGCAACAGGCAGCGGGAACCTGGTACGCCCCTCCAAATATCGGTGAGATAGACTCCACGTCCGCTGCCAATAAGACTAGAACTTTTGTCGAGCAGCAAATCGAAAGCTCCATCGGCCAAGTTGAAACCGCCTATTTCCTCAAAGATCCAAGACTTTGCCTGACCTGGGAGCATTGGTTTTCCACTCTGGAAAACCCGGTCCTCCTTGCGGTTTATCGCTCCCCCATAGCGGTGGCCAAATCCCTCGCGGCCCGCAATGCATTTCCGTTACTGATAGGGTTTGATCTTTGGGAGTTTTATAACCGGAGAATTCTGGCAGCTTTAAAGGAATACGGCGGCGTTCTGGTGTCTTACGATGCGCTGCAAGCTGGGACTCAAACCCTTGAGGAAATGCTAGCGCAGTTAGCGAAACTACAGGTGTCCTGCAAACCGGATCTGGCGGCTGGGTTGGTCTCTCCAACATTAATGCACCACCACTCACCTAGCGATGACCAGGCCTGGGATTTGATGAGTGAATCGCAGCGTTCGTTGCACGACTATATGGTGGACTTATCACAGGCTGATTACGGCCGTGGTCTTAGAGATTCAGAACCAACTACACTAAAAAGCGAGTCGACGCTTACTTTGCGTTTGCGCGACTATGCCTCAGCGTTATCGCCATTGGCTACTTTACGTGAAACCGAGTTGGAGCGGGAATCTGCATTAGAACTTGCGAAGGTGCGAACGCATGAGCGCGACTACTCCCTCGCGACGCTATCCCGTCGCGAAAAAGAGTATTCATCTCTAATTACCGCTCACGAACGTGAGCAACAAGAACACAAAAAGGCCGCAGAGACTCTACAGGCACTAACTCAGGATCACAAAGCTCTTGTCCAGGTTCATGGAGAAGAAGTTGAGCGGTTCAAAGACCTCTTACTCAAACACGACGATCTCTGGGATACGCTAGCAATACGCGGTGGAGAGCTTGAGGAGTCCGAGGAGAAAGCGAAGTTTCTCTTTTTTCGCTCACCCAGGCCTTTGCAACTCTTCTCTTCTTTGAGCAGTCGACACTTGCCAAGCTTCAGCGGCAGTTTCGGCGCGTCTACCGTTTGATAACAGGACAGCGCGGAAAGAATAGCGCTTACGAAGATCTTCTTGAGCACGCGCATGCCCACTATGCAGAGTTTGAGATTCCACCGCCGGAGGCGCCAGTCACTAAGCTGCGCATGGCGAACGATGTTGTCCGCTACGTGTTCCGTAACCCTGCGGGTTCGGCTCGCAGTTTCAGTTGGGCGCGCCTGCGTAGAGCAGCCCAGGTATTCTCAAGGAGTTCACCGGAAGATCTTGCTGTTTGGGTTAAGTCACGATTCCCGGGAAGTGAGGTACAACTTGAAGCGTTTGATCCAGCGACGTTAAGTCCTGAGTTGGATTTTTTGCAGCTTCAGTTTCCAAGCCATGCAGAGCCCGAGGTATCAATCATAATCCCGGTCTATAACGATTACCGGGTAACCATGAATTGTCTGCAAAGCGTAGCGCAGCGGACGTCTAGTGTGGCTTATGAAGTCATTCTCGCGGATGACAACTCAGATGATTTGACCGCGACGATTTCGGAGCGTGTATCAGGTATTCGTGTGGTCCGCTCGGCCACAAATTTAAGATTCTTAAGGAACTGCAATCGTGCGGCGGAACATGCTCGTGGTTCGGTTCTCGTTTTCTTGAACAACGATACGGCTGTGACGGAAGGATGGCTCGCTCGTCTGCTAGAACCTTTTGAAGATCCAACGGTAGGAACGGCAGGTCCGAAACTTCTTTTCGCAGATGGTTCGCTACAAGAAGCCGGGGGGATTGTTTGGGAGGACGCCTCTGGATGGAATTTCGGCCGCGGTGATGACCCGGAGAAACCCGCCTATTGCTATCGAAAAGAAGTCGACTACGTATCTGGTGCTTGTCTTGCGGTTCGCTCCGAACTCTGGACGGAGCTCGCTGGCTTTGACGAACGTTTCGCTCCAGCCTACTACGAGGATGCGGATCTATGTTTTGCTGCGCGACAACGAGGTTACCGATGCATCTATCAGCCTGATAGCGTTGTATTCCACTTTGAAGGAGTGAGTAACGGCACTGATCTGTCGAGTGGAATTAAGCAGCATCAGGTTACGAATCAGCGCGTTTTCCGCGATAAGTGGTCATCGCTTTTAGCTTCGGAACACTTTCCAAATGCCGAGCACGTTGTTCATGCTCGCGATCGTTCCAAAGGCCGCTACAGCGTGTTGATCATTGATCACTACATCCCCCATCCGGACAAAGATGCGGGTAGTCGTTCCACATTTATGTACATCGAACTGTTGCTGGCTCTGGGTTGTCGAGTTCAGTTTATGGGTGCGAACTTTTTTCCACATGAACCCTATACATCCCAACTACAGGCGATGGGGGTAGAAGTTCTGGTGGGCGAGTACATAGCCCGCAACTTGGATGGCTGGCTGCGAGAGCACGCTCCCTACATTGATGAAATCTTCCTGCATCGTCCCCATGTGGCGGAACAGTTCTTACCCGATTTGCGGAAACTCCCAAACCGGCCACCGATCAGCTTCATAGGACATGACCTTCACTACCTGCGGTTGCGCCGGCAAGCGGAATTGACTCGAGACGATTCAGATTTCCAAGAGTCGCAGCGCTGGGAACGACGGGAGCTGGCAGTTATCGATCAGGTCGACAAGGCGTACTATTTTTCTCAAGTTGAGCTTGATGAGCTTGCTCAGCAAGTTCCTGCGGAAAAACTGCGCAAGATACCCTTGTATGCCACCTCAGTAAGTGAAGTACCTAGCTATACACCCACACAAGAGCAGTCGCTAATTTTCGTTGGTGGATACAATCATCCACCAAACGTCGATGCAGCTGACTGGCTGGTGAAAGACATCATGCCCGCGCTGCGGGAACGCCTAGACTCGCCCCATCTGCATCTTGTCGGGTCTAATCCTCCGGAGGCTGTCCAAGGACTGGCTTGCTCAGATGTGACCGTACACGGATATCTCAGTGACGCTGAGTTGGACCAGTTGTATCGAGAAGCCGCTATCGCGGTTGTTCCTCTTCGATTCGGAGCCGGTGTTAAGGGCAAAGTGATCGAAGCGATCGCGCAGGGTCTTCCCCTGGTGACGACTACTATTGGCGCGGAGGGTATACCAGCTGCTGCGGATGTTATGTGGATCGCGGGCAACGCTAAAACGTTCTCGGATCTAATTTGCACTATTCTGAACTCGGATGAAAAGCGAAAGGAGAAACTTAGCCGCTACCAATCCTGGCTTGAAGAACACTTTTCAAGGCGCGCTGCCAGTCTAGCCCTGGCTGCTGACCGACCGGATTTGCGACAAGCGACGGAAGAGTTGCTTAACAGGGATAGGTAGGCAAAACCCAATCGCTTTAGCTCAGAATTTTTCGCAGCGAGTGCCACAGTTTTTTTCCTTTAAGAAACAAGCGATAGCCGTAAGTATCAACGGGCAGGAGTAGGTGGCGCGAGCCTTGTTACTATTCGACTACTCGGGGTATGGAAAGCGGGACAGATAGTGACGAGCCCGCTCTAGTCCTGGCTCGGAATCATCCCAGCTCCAAACTTTTCGCTCATTGCGTTTTATTGCCGCTGGACTCCCAAAGGCACTGTGGTGTGCAGGCACATTTGCTGTGATCACGGCGGCGAACCCGATCACTGCGAAAGCTCCGACGCGCACCGGTTTGATGATGGCGCTGCGTTCACCTAACCAAACGTGAGGTTCTATCACCAAGTTATCTGAATCAGGAAGCAGCTGCGTTTCGAGGTTTGGATCAAAAAACGGGTGGCCGTCGCTGTTTCTTAGAACGACGTCTCTGGCAATCACGCAAGCATCGCCGATAATCATGGCCGGTCGTGAAGCTCGACCGCAACGTAGACCAGAGATCCAACGACCAGGTCCGGTGGTGGAGATATCGTTTCCAATCGCTATAAAATCGCGATCTTGGCGAGATCCAATATGCTGATCTGCAAAGCTGACATCACGCCCTATGAAGATCGTCGCGTTGTTCCCTGTGATACCAAGGGTAAGTCGCCCTCGAACTCCCTCTCCTAAGAATACTCGATTGCTCGAACCAAAGTCCTTCAAGTAAAGCGATAGACGACTCATATCGCCCCGCCCATACAGCTTAGTAGCTACCGGATTTGTTCTCTCACCGTCTAACAGCTGGAAGTCATCGATAGTCAGCTCACGATAGTGGGACGGTTCAATACTGAAATCTTCGATCAATGCTTGCGCGTCGCACAGTTCTGGATTTTCGCGGTCGTTCATCAGTCCACGGCTCAATAGAGGTAAAGGGGCGTCGGAACAAATTAAATACAGTGTACCGCCTTGGGCTTTGGTTCCGTAGAATACGCGATCTTCAAAAAAGTGCTTTTTACAAAGCCGTATCACGATCGTGCTCAGGCGAGAGCAAACACAAACTCTTGGGAGTGAAAAAGATAGGCTGTGCGTTTACATCTGCACATTGGAACAGAAAAAACCGGCTCAACGGCTTTGCAGTCCTACCTAGCAGCGCATAGAGAAGTTCTTGCTGCTGAAGGTGTTGTAATGCCTGACTTTTTAGAGAGTAGCAATCATCGAGCGTTAGCGAGTGTGTTTATGCGTGACGAGCAGGACGATGATTACTTGCAAGCGGAAGGTATATCCGCTCCTGCAGCACGAGCGAAGCGAAGGAAAGAACTGATAAAAGCGCTGAAACTGCAGTTAAGGCGAGCGAAGGCATCTCATCGGGTAATGATCATCAGCTCGGAGCACTTTCACTCGCGGTTACTCAGCCAAGCTGAGGTTACAAGCTTTTGTAAGGCCATTTTTCCGTTATTCAAAGGCGTAAAAGTAACCTGCTATTTGCGCCGGCAAGACCTGATGGCGCTAAGCTTTTACACGCAAAAACTAAGAGGCGGTTTTATACCTCCGACTATCTTACCCATTAGAAGCGTTCGCCTGCACCGCCCAGAGCTACCGCCTTTCTTTGATTACCTTAGTCTGTTAGAGCGCTGGGAAAGCGCCGCCGGTACTGAAGCTATCGAGCCGGTTGTGTATGAGCGCTCCTCGCTGATCAACGGGGACGTGATTCAAGATTTCTTTGCGAGGATAAAGTGTAAATACCCAGGCAATGGCCGCCAAAAAACTCTGAATTCCTCCTACAGTGCAGCGGGGCAGCTGGCGCTGCTAACGTTCAATCGCTTGCACGCCGGCAATCAGGAACTACGCGCTCAATCGCAGGAGGTTCGACTGCGTCTAGATCAGTTCTTGCAGGAGTCGGCTCCGGGCGACGCCGTTTTGCCCTCGCGAGAAGAGGCTGACGAGTTTATGCAAGCGTTCGTCGATTCAAATCGTCGCGTCGCCAGGAAATGGTTCGAGCGTGAGGAGCTGTTCATTGAACCGGGCCCTTCCTATCCGGAAAACGACACTCCACCGGACTGGGAGAAGGCATCACTGTTGTTGGCAAAGTTTGCCGGAGAGGTTGGGTCTTTAGACGCATGTTAGTGTCTTTACATCTCCCCAAAACCGCGGGAACGAGCTTCCTTGGGCTGCTTGAAAGTCACTATGGCGAGAAGCTCCTGCGGGACTATGGGGATCGACCCTTGAATCGCTCACCCTGGCAGCGCCGTTTACGGGCCGTAAGAGGATGCGCACGTAACGCAGTCTCATCATCTCGTTTTTCGGGGTTCGAGTGCATTCATGGACACTTTATGCCGCTGAAGTACCGCTTCATGCCTGGGAATGATGAGACGCAGTTTGTAGCGTGGTTACGGGATCCGGTGGAGCGTCTGGCTTCCCATTACTACTATTGGAAGCGTTCCTACAACCCTATGGATGCGGGTCGTTTACACAGGAGAGTTGTGGAAGATCGATGGAGTTTAGAACGCTTCTGCCTAGGGCCTGAATTGCAAAACACTTACAGTAAATTTCTTTGGGCCTGTTCCCTTGAGAGCTTCAACTTTATCGGCATAACGGAGCATTACAACGAGGATGTGGAGAGCTTTTCTGCGCTCTTTCTTGGTACCACGCCCCCACAGGTCGCCGCCGAAAACGTCAATCAATCGCGTGAACGTGGCGATCAACAGCGGTCGGATCGCTACATCGATGATGGAGAGTTTCGTTCGCGTGTGGAGCGTCATCATGGTGATGATGTTGCTCTGTATCGCAGAGCACTCGAAATGCGGGCGCGGCGTCAACGAATGGCCGGGCAGGGTGACAGCGGGATCGCCGTGTGAGCAGCGTTGCTGAGTCTATCCTCGTAGTAGCCTTCAGATGAGCGAAAGTTCCTCTTTGCAAGCGTCCATTGTCCAGCAGGTCTTATCCAAGCGGATGTTGATCTGTGTGTTCACAGGGTTCGCATCGGGAATGCCTCTGTATGTGTTACTGAACCTTGTTCCCGCATGGCTTAGCGAGTCTGGAGTTTCGCTCGCGGCGATCGGCCTTTTCGCCCTGGTTGGTATGCCCTACAACTGGAAGTTTCTCTGGGCACCTCTCATGGATCGCTTCGTGCCTTTTCAATTGGGTAAACGCCGCTCCTGGATGCTGATTTTTCAGGTTGCGCTCATCCTATCTATCGGAGCCATGGGGCTGCTGGATCCAAGCAAGAATATAAGTCTTGTAGCGGCTTTTGCCTTCGCGGTCGCTCTTTTTAGTGCTAGCCAAGACATCTCTATCGATGCCTATCGACGTGAGATTTTACCGGATGCGGAGCTAGGACTTGGGAACAGTATCCATGTAGCCACCTACCGTTTGTCCACGCTGGTGCCGGGCAGCCTATCGCTTGTTCTCGCAGATAGGCTCCCCTGGAATCTTGTGTTTTTCATCACTGCGGCGTTCATGCTTTTTGGCGTTCTTATGACCAGTTTGGTCAATGAGCCGCAGCGCCAGCTAGAGCGTGCCCTAGGCCTACGAGATACTTTTTCCAAACCGTTTCTTGAGTATCTCGAGCGAAAGGGACTTAGGGGACTTCTCATCGTTTTGGCTTTTTTGGTGCTCTACAAACTCGGTGACAACATGGCAACGGCTTTATCAACGCCGTTTTACCTGGAGCTCGGTTTTACGATGACGGAAATCGGCTTAGTAGCAAAGACAGCTGCTCTTTGGGCAGTAATGGTCGGTGGATTGTTTGGCGGAATCGTAATGCTTCGGCTGGGGATTAACCGCGGACTCTGGGTCTTTGGAGCGGTTCAGATCTTATCGATATTTGGCTTCGCGTATCTGTCGAATCAGGCGCCCGATCTTTGGTTACTCGCGGGCGTCATTGCCTTTGAATACTTCGGTGTTGGTCTGGGAACCGCTGCATTGACGGCTTTTATGGCCAGGGAGACCAACCCCACCTTCGCCGCGACCCAACTTGCCTTGTTTACCGCGCTGGCTACTGTTCCTCGAACCTTCGTAAACGCAAGCACTGGGTTCATCTCAGATGCACTGGGATGGTCGAACTTCTTTCTCTTGTGCGCCTGCTTCGCGATACCCGGGTTGCTAATGTTGCCGTGGGTAGCGCCGTGGCGCGAGCAGCCGGAAAAAACCCTCATTGATGGATGATGGACTCAAGCTTCCTTCCCGCGTGTTAGCAGTGGTGGGTATGCATCGTAGCGGTACCAGTTGTCTTACCGGATCGCTGGAGCAAGCCGGTTTGGGTCTCGGAGAAGTATACACTTGGAATCGCTATAACCGTCGCGGCAACCGCGAGAAGCAAAGCATTGTCGATCTAAACGACGAAGTGCTTGCGGCTAACCGAGGAGCGTGGGACCAGCCACCAAAGATCTGTACCTGGTCAGACGAGCAAGTTGTTCGAGCGCGTGAACTGCTTGCAGGGCTGAATCATCATGCCTGTGCGGGATTTAAAGATCCGCGCAGCCTAATCACAATCGAGGGTTGGTTACGGGCGGTACCGCATTTGGAGTTTGTGGGCGTCTTTCGTTCTCCGCATGCGGTGGCAAGCTCCCTGGCTCAGCGGAGTGATATGCCTTGGGACCAGGCTATCAAATTGTGGACCACTTACAACGCTCGTTTACTCGAACTTCACAATCGCTTTTGTTTCCCCTTAATTAACTTCGATGTGGATGAAGATCAGTACCTAAAAGTTATAGGTAGTTTGGTGGGCGAACTGAATTTGAATGAGAGTTCAGCGGAGATCAGCCCTTTTTTTGAGGATTCCCTTCGAAATTCACAACGAGAATCAAAAACCTTTGCATTGCCATATAGGACGAAGCTATTACACTGGCGCCTCAAGCGAAGAGCTTTAGGCTCCTGAAAGCAACAGATTCGGTTTCGCGCGACTTTCAAATAACTATGAAAAGAATAAAGAGACTCTGGCAACGCGCCCTGCGCACAACCAAGCAACCCAAGCTCAGTTTGGTCTTGGTGGTTCATCGTATGCCATTGCAGGCTGCGAACACGATTCGTTCATTACTTCCGGGTTATCAGCGAGGATGTCGCTCGAGTGACTACGAGGTCATCATTGTAGAAAACCGCTCCTCCGAACTCTTGGATCCGGGGTTTTTAAAGGGCCTTCCGGGCAATTTTCGCTATGTGCTGCGTGATGAAGTCGCGTCCACGCCAGTTTTCGCTGTGAATGAGGCCGCTAGGCTCGCCCGCGGCGACATGCTGGGTATTATGATCGATGGTGCGCGCCTGGTAACACCTGGTATCGTGCGCGGAATATTGCGCGCCCAGGCTTCGATCAAAAATCCGGTCGTGTCTGTACCCGGTTATCACATAGGCTCAGAGCTGCAGCAGACGGCGGTCGCCAAAGGTTATGACGCTTCTGTCGATCAACGCCTGTTGGCATCGGTTGATTGGCAGGAAGACGGTTACCGGCTGTTTGAGATTGCCTGCTTGAGCGGTTCTTGTGCCGGAGGATTTTTTCTCCCCAACAGCGAGAGCAACTGCCTGGCAATGCCCGTTCAGGTGTGGCGGGATTTAGAAGGTATGGATGAGCGTTTCACCTTGCGCGGCGGCGGCATGGTAAACCTGGATCTGTATCGGCGAGCCTGCGAACATCCTGGTATACAACACGTTGTTTTACCCGGCGAAGGAACCTTTCACCAGTTTCATGGGGGCGTGACTACCGGGGGTGAGCCGCCCGCTGCTCGCGATGTGTTTATAGATCAAATTAAGTCCCAGTATTCGGAGCTGCGAGGCCAGGAGTTTGCGAGTCCCCAAACTCACCCGGTATACATCGGTGGTTTCCATGATGCGACGCTTCCCTTCTTGGAATATTCCGCAGAGCGAGCCCTGCTGAGTCGCCGAGGTTCTGCCCGGGACCTAAGCGGGCCGCGATTAGTAGCCGATAATCAGGCGCCACGACGCAATAAGTCTACCGGTCGCAGTTGATGGCTCCCTATGTACCTCCGTCATTGCGGCAGTTCGAGCCGCGAAGAATGGTATTCAGTACCTGGGTCGATCATCTACCCTTTGCTTACGACCTCGTCGCTGAATTACAGCCTAGTTTGACGGTCGAACTGGGTGTCTACAACGGCCTGTCGTTTTTTACCTTTTGCCAGGCGTTGCAGGAGTTCGATATTGACGGCGTTGCCTATGGGGTGGATTGTTGGGAAGGAGATGCCCACACGCAGTCCTACGACGATAGCATTTTTCGCGATGTGCAGGCCCATGCCCGAGAGCACTACCGAGGCAGCGCGTATCTCCTAAAGATGATGTTCGCCGATGCTCTTGGCCATTTCGAAGAAAACTCGATTGACCTCTTACACATTGATGGCTTGCATACCTATGAGGCGGTAAAGGAAGACTTCGAAAACTGGTTCCCCAAACTGAAGCCCGGGGGCATCTTGCTGTTCCACGATGTGATGGCCCGACTCGGTGACTACGGAGCCTGGCGCTTTTTTGAAGAACTGGAGAGAGACTACGACACGGTTTTCAAGTTTAAGCATGGCTTTGGTCTTGGCGTGCTTCGAAAAGCAGGTGGTGAGGATTTAGATTCCCCCCTACTCAAAATGCTGTTTAACAAAGACCCAGAAGCGCAAAAACGGCTGCGACAGTTCTACGTTCATGCGGCCCATTTCTTAGAAGCCCGTCGCCAAGCTGCCAAGTTTCGTGCTGGTTCCGCCGGTAAGGGCGGTAATGCAGCCAGTAAAGGCGGCCAAGGCAAACAAGCCTAAGTGATCAGCTAGATGTGGCCTGCTTTCCGAGCCGTATCACCTACATGTTTACGAACGCCATTAGCTCAGTCTCGACCGTCTTTTTATCCAAAGCAAGCTACCGATAGAGGCTCTTCTGGAGAATATGAGCACCGGTAAGCGTAAGTGTTACGCAATAGCGCATACAAGGCTCATCTTCTGCTTAATGCTGGCGATTGGAGCTGATTTCGCAGCTGGGGTAGATGCGTCCGGACCGCGTAGGCCTAACATACTTTTCATTCTTGCCGACGATCTTGGCGTAAACGACGTGGGCTTCTCACCGTCAAACCGAGTTTTAGGTGAGGACTTTCATACAGCAACGCCGTTTATAGACGCACTGGCCGATGAAGGGATTCGTTTTGATCGTTTTTACAGCGATAGCAGCTGCGCCGCGACGCGAGCCGGATTGCTCACGGGGCGGCCACCATCCCAGCTCGGGTTCCGACCATCTGGTGACGGCATTGCATTAGAACTTTCGACTCTTCCGGAACTGCTGGCTGAATCGGGTTATCGCACGATTCACATCGGCAAGTGGCATTTAGGGTTTCGTGACAAGAGCGCCTGGCCGCTGCAGCAGGGGTATGAGGAATTTTTTGGTTTTCTCAATCAGTTCCTCCTAAAAACACCCGCAGAAGCAAGCACTCTGGCGAGGCCAAGCTACTTAAATCCGTGGCTTCAGGAAGGTAATGGTGCGCGACAGCAGTACATGGGACACTTATCCGAGCTGCTACTTACCCGAGCCGTAGAGACGCTAGAATCACTGGCTGGGCAGCCAGTTCCTTGGTTTTTGAGCTTCTGGCCCTATGCGCCGCACGAGCCGCTAGAACCGCCCAAGAAAGAACAGCATTTAGATTCTTCCCCTTCCGGTGTACCCGAAGACCTGGCCGCACGCTATCGCCAGATGCTCAAAGTAGTGGATCGTCAAGTTGCAGGTCTCATTAGGGCTCTTGAGGACACTGGTCAGCGTGAGAATACGCTAATCGTTTTTGCCAGTGATAATGGAGGGACCGCCCGCCACGCCGCGAGCAATCACCCGCTTCCGGGATCCAAAGGTTTTTTCTATGAGGGCGGGGTACGGGTGCCGATGTTCCTGCAAGGCGCCGGGCTTCCCAAGGGTCAAAGTCGCTCGAAAGTCACAAGTTATCTTGACGTACTACCTACGCTGGCAGGTATTGCTGGAGCAGCGATAGCGGAAGAACTACCCGGTAAAGATCTGCTTATAGAAGGGCCTGATGCGGAGTCTTCGTCTCAAAGGGCGCTTTTTTGGAGTCAAGATATCTCGAACTGGTCTGTGCTCAGCGCTGACGGCCGCTATCGACTCGTAGTCGATTCTCTGCATCCAGAGGGCCATTTGCACAGCGCTTTAAGCCAGGGTCCTCTCGAACGGTTGAAGCTGCCGGTTGTGCAGCAAGCACTTACCGATGCGTATGTCAGCTGGGCCGCAGCTCAGCGACGAACTCGCGTGCGGATATCCAAAAACGCAAGGGGGATCCGAGAGCTTTCCGGGAATGACTTTCAGCGGGCTCCGGGACTTGGATCGCACACCATCGCATTTTGTCTACGAGACAAATCCGGCAAAGAGAGTCCCGTGCGACAGGTTCTGGCTCGCCAAGGTGATCTCTGGTCTATAGAACGAAGCAGCGATCAATGGTTGTGGCAAGTCAACGGAGTATCTTTGCAGGCTCCCGCCGCGCAAGAGCAGAGCGGAGAGCTGCTATTGGTTTCTCGCTTTGAGCCTGCGCTTGCGTATCCTGCCGAAAAGTTAGCTACCCTGCATATTTTTTGGAACGGCGAACGTCTGGCGACTCGACAAGAAATGAAATTCCCAACTGTTCGGCACGGGCTCGCCGAAGCCACGCTGCTCGGTACCGATAAAGATGGCCTTTGGCCATTCGCTGGTACAATAGATCTTGTGCAGCTATGGAACGACATACCACCACTGAATCAACACTCCTTAATCGATCGTACTCGGTGGGCAGCGTGGAGTGGCGACTTCTCCTGTGGTTTTTCAGATACGTAAAGAGATAGCGGGAGGCCAAATTCGGCATCGAGCTATCATTTTGGATAGTTCAAGAATCGGCAAAGATTGAACGGGTAAACACTCCAGTGCTTAACCCCTCCTAGGCGGACATCGCTATGAATCAGCTTGTGATAGGGACCGACACGGTAGAAGAAAAAATGAAGGCGGTCGAATCGATTAGGTCTGCTCTCTTAGCGTTAGAGCAGGGTTATCGATCATTGCCAGTTCCTGAGCTTGAGCAGGCCATGATTGACCTTCGCATAGCCGCCTTCCGTGAAGCCCGCTGGGAAACTCCCACAGCTATCCCGCAGCCTCGGAAAGCAACCGTTGCAAACGGCCAACTCGCCGAGATTGATGCCGCCGATCTGGATTCCGAAACGCTTCACAGCGCGGTGGTCGGTGGTGGTGGACTTATCGTACGTGGCCTTCTACACCACAATCGGGTAGAGCAGCTGAAAGCCCTGATTGACGAAGCCTTGCTCGCGCGGCGAGACATGCACGCCGGTGAAGACATCGGTCCCCGAGGTCGCCACTACGCACGCCCTCGATCGGTCGAGGGTGGCCCCGCTCAGTTTGTCTTTAAGAACAATGAACAGCGCTTTGGTTCTACCGGCTCGATGTGGGCGGTAGATTCGCCGCCGGCTGCTTGCGCACTCCTTGAACTCTATGAACAGTTGGGTATACCCGAGTTACTTCGCGATTGTTTCGGTGAACCGGGTGTTTTGTCGGTGAAGAAGTGGGTACTGAGAAAAGCCGAGCCAAAGCCCGAGGGTAAAAGTGGTTGGCACCAGGACGGTCGATTTCTCGGCCAAGAAATCCGCACGATCAATCTCTGGGTTGCACTCAGTCACTGCGGTGGATCCGCACCAGCTCCGGGAATGGAAATCGTCGCCGACCATCGAAAAGTCATCCATGAAACCGGCACTAAGGGCGCTTTCTTCGACTGGGTAGTAGGCCCTGAACTGGTGCAGGAACTGGCGGAGCATACTCCCGTTCTTGCACCCGAGTTTCAGGCCGGCGACGCGCTGTTTTTTGACCACTTCAATTTGCATAGAACACAATGCAGTCCGCTACAAACGGATTGCCGTTATGCGGTGGAGTCATGGTTTTTTGCTGCTTCGAATGCGCCAAAAAAAGTCATTCCGCTTCTGCTCTAAGCCAAGCCGCGTTGCGGGCAGTCGTGCCTGCTAGTGATTCCAAAGATGCGACTCTCATACTTCTAAGGAACGATCTCTCATGCGCCTAAGTATCGTTGTGGTCGTGCACAATATGAAGCGCGAGGTTTTTCGCTGCGTTCAGTCTTTGGCGCGTGATTATCAGCATGCGGTCCTCAATTTGGATTATGAGGTCTTACTGGTGGACAACGGCTCCGATAAGCCGCCACGCCAGGAAGAGTTCTCTCAGTTCGACGTTCCGGTGCGGGTGCTTCATGTTGACCAGCCTACCGCAAGCCCAGCGGCCGCCGTCAATCTGGGTCTGGATGCGGCGCTTGGAGAGTGTGTGTGCATCATGATCGACGGAGCGCATGTACTCACACCGGGCGTCCTTAGGTGGTCTTTATCCGCCTTCGAGAGCTTTTCGAACCCTCTGGTGGCGGTGCGTTATTTCTATCTAGGCCCGGGCGATCAACCGGAATCGGTTCTTCGCGGTTACAGTCGCGAAATCGAAGATCAGCTATTTGCGGAGATTTCTTGGCCAAGCGATGGCTACCGACTTTTTGAAATCGGTTCTGCGCTGCGCGGGCCCAGCGAATCCGTCACTTGGCTCAATCGCATGTTTGAGTCGAATTGCCTTACCCTACGGCGCGACTTGGCTATTGCCTTGGGTGGGATGGACGAACGCTTCAATCTGATCGGCGGCGGTTTTGTAAATTTGGACTTCTTTAAGCGTGCTTGCGATCGCGCTGACACGCAGCTGGTTGAGCTCATTGGGGAGGGAAGCTTTCATCAGATACACGGCGGCACGACGACAAACGCCGAGTCTGGGAAACGACAGGAGAGGCTCAATCGATTTCGATCTCAATACGTCGAACTACGCGGAGACGACACGCTCACGACTTCGACGCCAATTCACTACCTTGGACACCTGCCGACGGAGGATGCCAAGATTCATCGTCGACCGAGTGGACGGCTGGCGGCACGCTGCCTCCCCTAAGCGCCGAGGCTGCCCTTTAGCTTAAGCGCGGGGCGCTCAATCAGTAGATAAGTGGCCGTGGATACAAATGCGGTCAATCCGGCTCCCAATAGCGCCAGAAGTACAAGCATGGCGTTCGTTGCATTCCCAGACTTAGCCGGATAGATCAGATAGAACAAGATGGGCACATGAAGCAGGTAGACCGAGTAGCTGATTTTTCCAAAAAATGCCAAGGGCCATTCGAAAATTCGTACGCAACGAAAGGCATCTCGGCCGTTTGCAATCGCCAGTGTAACCAGCGCCCAGCACAATCCTTCCCATAAGTGGTGCGTAGGCCATAGAGTTTCTGCCTCGCGTGAACTTGTTCGTGAAACTACGTGAAGCAGGTAATAGAGCCCGACGAACGTACTAGCTAAGAGTGCGATTCGGCGTTTTGGAGTCAGAAAGTCTTGCGTTGTGCTGCTCAGGTACAGAGCTCCGACGACAATACCGAAAAGAAAGGCGGGCGCCCGAGAAAAAAGCGATTTTGTAAGGGCAAAACCCTCAATAGGTTCATCTGGTTTAACGATAAAAGTCAGGTAGCAGGCGAGCCAGAGGCAAAACAGTCCCGCCAAGAGAATTCGAGTAGGGCGGTTGTAGACAAGCAAGAAACCACAAAGCGGCAGCGTTACATAAAACTGCACTTCCGTGATTAAAGTCCACCACACCGTACTGTAGGGAAAGTACTGGAAGCCTAGCATCTGAAACGTCGCGGCAGGAAGTAGCAAAGCGCCGGTGCCCGAATGAAAAGCAGCAAACAGGATCACCGCGTAGTAGAGCGGTAAAATTCGCAATGACCGCGCTGCTGTATAGCGGAGAATAGAAGGACGTTGCGATGTGATCCCAAGACGATATCGCAGCCAGGGTTGCGCCAACAGGAAGCCGGACAGAACGAAAAAAAGTGTTACGCCGGTGTTGCCGGTCGCTGCGATTACTTCGAGCGGGCCCTCAGGCTCTGATTCCTTGCCACCAATGATTCCCCAGCAGTGAAATACGAATACGAGCACTACCGCGACTCCGCGAAGACACTCTATTTCGATGAGGTAACGATCACTCCGCAATCCCAAGGGAAGGGAACGGCCTGAAAACGCTCGGCTGAGATTCATAGAATCCGGCTTACCAGCGATAGCGCTTAAGCGCCGCTCGCCCGCCAATTCGCAGATACACGCCTTCTTTTTCAAGAAGAGCATGTTGTCGATCAGAGCCTTGCGTACCATCGGGTAAAGAACTTCGTCCGCTTGCATTGACGACCCGGTACCAAGGTATGTCTGTTCCCTTCGGAAGCTTTCGCAAGGCCGCACCCACACGCCTGGCGGCGCCCGGAAGGCCGGCTCGTTCCGCAATATCCCCGTAGGTGGCTACTCTTCCTGGAGGAATTGCGTTCACCGTCAGCCAAATTCGCTGGTCCAGCGACGGTGCATCTGAGTCTTCATTCATGCCTTTTAGAGTACACCAAGTGTGCGGGAGTGATCCGTCTGCCCGCTAGCCAGCTTGCATTGCCGCGACTCATACCCATACTAGCTTCATGCGTTGGTTAGTGTTTTTGTTCCCTTGGATCGAGTTGTTCTCGCTGCTTTGGCTCGGCAGTCAGATTGGCGCGCTCAATGCGCTCGTCTATGTTGTTATGACGGTCTTGCTAGGAATATCGATCATTCGCTGGCAAGGCATGGAAATCATGAGCAGTCTTCAATCGGCACAGCGCGATGCGTTTGCCATGCAGCGTTTGTTCTTGGGCAACCAGATCAGTACTGCACTTGCTGGCGTTTTACTGATGATTCCAGGCCTGATGACTGATGTCCTGGGAGGAACCATTCTTATGATTAGCCTGTTCAGGCGACTGTTGAACAACGGTTCCCAAAGCGATGCTTCAATCTATGAAGATTCACGGGTGGAGCGAGAAAACCCGCAGAGCATGCGCGACACTGGACATCGATTTAGAGCCAACGGCCAAGAGCGCGCCGAGTCGTCCACTCGGCGTGGCTCAGTTATTGATGGAGAGTATTCTCGATTAGACGATGATGCTCGGTAGGTTTCTGAATTTAATATAAATTCTTTACAGCTCCTTACTTTAGCGGTCGTCTAAAACGCAATTTTTAGCACTCTAGCCAAGAGAGTGCTAAAAAACCTCTTGAAATCCGAAAAACACCCCCCATTGACGTCTCCAGCCCCCAAAAAAGGGGGATGAATCGTCGATTACATGGAGAATCTCAACAATGCAGATCCGTCCGCTGTATGACCGAGTGGTCATCCGTCGCAAGGAAGAAGAAGAAACTACGGCTGGTGGGATCGTTCTTCCCGGCTCCGCGAAGGAAAAGCCGAACCAGGGAGAAGTTGTCGCAGTGGGCGACGGCAAGGCTCTGGATAGCGGAGAAACGCGTCCCCTGGCGGTAAAGGTGGGTGACACCGTGGTATTCGGGCAATACGCCGGCAGCAACACCATTGAAGTGGATGGTGAAGAGCTGATCATTATGGGCGAAAGCGAAATCTACGCTGTCGTCGAGTAAGACTTCGAATACCAACCGCAAAATCAGAATTAGCTGAGGAAAAAAGAACATGGCAACAAAAGACGTATTTTTTGCCGATGAAGCCCGCCAGCGCATGCTGGCCGGTGTGAACATCCTAGCGGACGCCGTTAAGGCTACGCTCGGGCCGAAGGGCCGTAATGTAATACTGGACAAGTCATTTGGTGCACCTACGGTGACCAAAGACGGTGTTTCCGTAGCGAAAGAGATTGAACTAAAAGACAAGTTCGAAAACATGGGCGCGCAGATGGTCAAGGAAGTCGCTTCTCAAGCGTCTGACGCCGCCGGTGACGGTACGACTACTGCGACCGTTCTTGCTCAATCCATCGTCAACGAAGGCCTTAAGTCCGTCGCAGCGGGAATGAACCCAATGGATCTCAAGCGCGGAATCGATAAGGCGGTTGCCGCGGCGGTCGCCAAGATCCAGGAAGCGTCCATTCCTTGTGAAGACAGTAAAGCGATTGCCCAGGTCGGCACAATTTCAGCTAACTCCGATGAAGCTGTCGGCGAAATCATCGCTCAGGCGATGGAGAAAGTGGGCAAAGAGGGCGTGATCACTGTTGAAGAAGGCTCTGGCCTGGAGAACGAACTCGACGTGGTCGAGGGTATGCAGTTTGATCGTGGCTACCTCTCTCCCTACTTCATTACTAATCAGGACAGCATGAGCGTTGATTCTGAGGCGCCATTTATCCTTCTGGTAGATAAGAAGATCTCCAACATCCGTGAGCTTTTGCCCTTGCTTGAGCAGGTTGCTAAGGCGTCTAAGCCACTGGTCATCATTGCGGAAGACGTGGAAGGCGAGGCGCTTGCCACACTCGTAGTGAACAACATGCGTGGTATTGTTAAAGTTGCCGCGTGTAAGGCACCGGGCTTCGGTGATCGTCGCAAGGCGATGCTACAAGACATTGCGATCCTGAGCGGCGGTACGGTTATCTCAGAAGAAGTCGGCTTGGACCTTGAGTCGGCAACCCTCGAGCACCTCGGAAGCGCCAAGCGCGTAACGATGGACAAGGACAACAGCACGATTATCGACGGTGCTGGTGATGCTGCCGCTATTCAGGCGCGCGTGAACGAGATCCGTGTTCAAATCGAAAACACTTCCTCTGACTACGATCGTGAGAAGTTGCAAGAGCGTGTAGCCAAGCTTGCCGGTGGTGTTGCCGTGATCAAAGTAGGTGCGGCCACCGAGATCGAAATGAAGGAGAAGAAAGCTCGCGTTGAAGATGCGCTGCACGCGACTCGCGCGGCGGTAGAAGAAGGCGTGGTTGCTGGTGGTGGTGTTGCGCTCGTACGCGCGGTATCCGATATTTCCGGTTTGGAAGGCGATAACGAAGATCAAAATCACGGCATTGCCGCTGCTCTACGGGCTATGGAAGGGCCGCTTCGTCAAATCGTTGATAACGCGGGCGACGAGGCCTCTGTCGTTCTCGACAAAGTACGACAAGGCGAAGGCAATTTTGGCTACAACGCAGCGACCGGTGAGTATGGTGACATGATCGAGAGCGGTATTCTGGATCCAGCCAAAGTCACTCGAACCGCACTTCAGGCCGCGGGTTCTGTAGCAGGATTGATGATCACTACTGAGGTGATGATCGCTGAAGCACCGGAAGACAAGGCTCCGGCTGCACCAATGCCTGATATGGGTGGAATGGGCGGCATGATGTAAACGTCGTTCGTTAAGAAGAGGGCCCGGCTATCTTCGATAGTCGGGCTTTTTTGTGCCCGCCCTATATAATTTAGCCAGCTTATCCGAACGATTATTCAATATGGCCAAAGACGACGACATCGGCTCCATTCCTTCGATCAGCGCAAGCAGAGAAGGCGCTACGGCAAAGGCTGCCGTACCAAGACCACGCGGTTCGGCTCGAAAGGGTGGGGGGCGATCGGGAGGTCGCGGCGACGGCGCTAGTACCGGCAGTATAGGCATTTTTGGTGGGGTAACGCTGTTCATAGCCTTTTGCGCTGCCCTTGCCGCATGTGCCTGGGCCTGGCAATTGCAGGAACAGTTGACACAAGCCGGGCATGTTCTCGAACGCTATGAGATCCGAATTGGAGATTTAGAGGCGCGTCTGGCCGATACCGACGAAGGAATGAGTCAAAACGCGGCGGTTCAAGCGGCGAAGCTGCGAGAGTTGGATTCGGAAGTGCGTAAACTTTGGGACAATGTCTGGAAAAAGTCGAAAGAACGCCTGGGTATACTAGAGGCATCCGCCAAACGCTTCGATGGATCGATTACTGCTAACAGCGAGGCGCTCTCTGCGACGCAGCAAAATCTTACTCAAGCCCGCGATGATATTGCGTCGCTAAAACGGATCTCCGGTGACCTTGAGCGCCTGATGGCGAGCGCGCAGCGTAGCCAATCGGAGGTCGAACGGGTGGCGGACACCTTAAACAGAATTAGCCTCGATCTCACCAAGCTCAACAAGCGGGTAGGGACCAACGAAGAGTGGATTTCTTCGATCAACTCATTCCGGCAAAGCACCAGCAGGAATATTAGCCAGCTCCAGGATCAGCTTAGAGCCTTGCAAACACCGACGAGTGGCCAGTAAGTCTTTAAGTGATGGTTTGGTTTAGCGGCAGCGTGCGCTTCGTTCGGGCGAAGCTGTGAGCAAG
>JBCBZV010000204.1:0-5278 GCA_039815155.1 Pseudomonadota bacterium | reverse complement strand
GAACAGGAGCGCAGGCCGGCTGGGCGTCGTGGGTTGTGAAGAAGGGAGCGGCTTGTACTTGTCGTGCTCGGCAGTCTCGGCTAGGGCACGATCACCTCCTCGTTCATGGGCGTGGCGGGGATGAAGTTACAGCCCGAAGATCCGCGCGTGTTGATATTAGCAGCACGGGTTGCGGCGGTAGATCGTCAGTTCGATTCGTCGCTCGACTACATCGAGACCGCAAGAGAGTTTGCGCCGGAATACATTGAGCTGCGCAAGGTACATGCGGAAGTGCTCGCGATGGCTGGGTATCTCCAGGAATCCATTAATGAATTTGAGGCTCTGCCGGAGGAGCATAAACTGCTCGCAAACTCGCGTCTCTTTCGAGGGCGCCTTGCGCTCGCAAACGGGAACTTTGATAAAGCGGTAGAAGAACTAACCGCTTTCCAAGCCCTCACACCTTCCTCAATGGGAGCCGGTTTGCTGGCGATGGCCAATTGGTCTTTAGGGCTACGACAGCAGGCGATTGATACCTTGGAAACATGGCTAGTAAAAGAACCCAATGACGCGGCAACACTGGAACAGTTGGCGGGTCGGCAACTCCAGCTGGATGCCCATGCAGACGCCGTCAAGAGCTACAAGCGACTGGCGGAGATTCAAGGTAACAACATTATCGCGTTGAACAACCTAGCTTGGCTGTTACGAAAAACCTCCACTGAGGAGGCGCTCGGTTATATAGAGAAGGCGGACTCGCTCTTTCCACAAAACTCACAAATAAAAGACACCTACGCAATGGTGGAGTTTGAGCTAGGCAAGTATGATCGGGCGCTCGCACTCAATGAAAAAGCACTCGCAGGAGCTGGCGAATACAGCGACGCAGTCAGGTTGAATCGCGTAGACATTCTAGAGGCCGTTGGCCAAAGCGAAGAAGCGAAGAGCGTGCTTCGCGCGCTGTCTGAGAGTTCAAACGAAGTGATTTCTGCTAACGCCCAGGAGCGCCTTAAGGCTTCTTATGGTGGTTGAGTAAGCGGTTCTTTGTAGGTGAGGCGCCGGTAAGTAATCCTGAAGACGGTTCCAAAACTCGTGTAATCGGCACCTAAGACCAGCATGTAGCTGCCGTGAGAAGAGCATCTCAGCTTTATCAAGGTCAACTAAGGCAATAGAAGTTGTGCACTGGGCTTCTTCAGAAAGCACCAATAGGGCCGTCCGAAGCTAGCCAGCCTTTCGAAGCCCATATTTCTCAAGCATCGAATACAGCGTTGGCCTCGTTACTCCAAGCAGCTCGGCAGCCTCGGTGATGTTATCTCCCGCGTGCGTTAAGGCTTGAAGAATGGCGTTTTTTTCAGCTTCCTCGCGTACAGATCGAAGGTTAAGCGGCATGGCCCCCTCTTGCGCTGTCGTGTCCGCAAGACATTCTTCCAACTGCATGTCTTCAGCGGTCACATGAGCCGTGTCCGCCATAATCACGGCACGCTTTACCCGCGATTCCAGTTCACGGACATTGCCCGGCCAGTCGTAGTTAGAGATTGCCCGCAGGGCGTCATCGGAGAAATTCTTTACGCCTTTGCCCGAGTCCTTGGCAAAACGAGATAAAAAAGCCTTTGAGAGAACGATAGCGTCGCCATCACGCTCTTTCAGCGCTGGAATATCAATCACCATTTCGCTAACTCTGTAGTACAAGTCCTCGCGAAACTTTCCCTCGCCGGTGTACTGATCGAGATTTTGGTGCGTTGCACAAACTACCCTGACATCGACTGGGATTTCCTGGCGGCCACCCAAACGCTCAATGACTCGCTCTTGCAGGAACCGTAGCAATTTGGCCTGCAGTTCCATTGGAAGGTCTCCAATTTCGTCAAGGAACAGTGTTCCGCCGTTAGCATGCTCTATCTTGCCAATCGTCTGCTGGCTCGCGCCTGTAAAGGCGCCCTTTTCATAGCCGAATAACTCGCTTTCCAAGAGCGTGTCCGGAATGGCGGCGCAATTAATTGCCACCATCCGTTCACCTGCACGTGGGCTCAGCTCATGGATTGCTCGGGCAAAACGTTCTTTGCCGGTTCCCGAAGCTCCCAAGAGTAAGGTTGTGATATCCGTTGGCGCGATTTTCTCGACGGTGCGACAAACTTTTAGCATTTGCGGACTAATCGCGATGATGTTGTCCAGCGGCATATTTTCCGATGCTCGCTGTAGTTCCTGGTTTTCCCGCTCAAGCTCGTAGACGTGTTGCGCGCGGTTTACCAAGAGTGAAAGTAGCTCCGGGTCGGCAGGTTTCTGGTGAAAGTCGTAGGCACCACCCGCTACTGCTTTGACCGCGTTGGCGCGATCATTATCGCCAGTAACGACGATAACCTTCGTCTCTGGCGCGAGGCTCAGTATTTCTCGCAGCGTTGCGAGCCCTTCCGTAACGCCGCCCGGATCTGGAGGGAGGCCAAGATCAAGCAGCGCAACACCAGGATGATGGCGGCGCAAAGCGGCGATCGCCGATTTCCGATCGCCAGCAACTATGACTTCGAAGCCATCGAAGGCCCAGCGAAGCTGGCTCTGTAAACCCTCGTCGTCTTCTACTACTAATAGTGGTTTTATGTCGTCACTCACGAATCTGCATTCCACACTCGATGGCGCTAGTGTGCCACGACCTTCGTTCGTACATGAGTACCTCGATCACATTCCGGCGAAGTGACGATTGGTTAACACTTAAGCGCAAGCTGGTTTGGCAGCACGCGTTTTAAGGCTAATTAGATGAATTTTCATCTTCTGTAGGATCAATCGGTAGCCATATTGAGAAACAACTCCCCTCTCCGGGTGTGCTCTTTACATGTATGTCGCCGCCTAGTTGACGAACATACTCCCGAGATTCAAACGCGCCAATGCCCATTCCAGTGAGGCCCTTGGTAGAGGAAAATGGCTTGAAAAGCTGATCCCGTAAAAAATTTTCACTCATTCCAGATCCCGTATCCGAAATCGCAACACACACTCTAGAGCCCTTTCTTGCCAGGCTGACTTCTACTAAGCCGCCATCATCCGTCGCATCTTGAGCGTTCTGAATGATGTGGCCGAATACGGTCGCCAGGCGTTCACGATCGGCGACAACCCAGGCTTCATCCAATTCACCCAGCTGCGGTTTCGGTTTTTGTCCGTTGCGCGTAGAGACGACTTTTTTAAGCGTGGATGAAAGGGAAATTCTTTTCGCTTCGGAAGACCGCAGCCCGCTTCTCATTTGATCCATTAGGCGCTTCATTCGGCCTACAGAATTTTCGACGGTCGAAATCATGTCGTCCACAAAAGCGGGGTTGCTGCGATGTTTTTGGGCGTTCGCCACCATTAGGGACTGCTGGGCGAGGATATTTTTGAGGTCGTGTATGACGTAGGCAGACAAACGATTGAATGCCTCGAACTGCCGAGCCTCGACCAACGCACTACTCGCTCGCTGCTGTGCTAGTAAGGCGGCGGCCTGTCGTCCTGCGGTCTTAAGAAGATCTCTATCTTCCCAGTTCACGCTCTTCTTCAAATCGGTTCTGGCGAGGAAAAGAATGCCTTCAATTTCGACCCCAAAAAACAGCGGCACAATAAGCCATAGCTTATCGTGCTCTCTAAGCCAGGCCGGTATTTCGAGCGTTCCGTACAAGTTTCGATCGCGCTTATACTCGTCGAGGTCAACGACCCAAGTGGTTTCCCTTAGCCATTCGGCGAGATTGCCCAAGTCTCTCAGATCCGTTTCATCAAGCTCCCAGGAAGCGACTGCGGCTAGCGAATCATTGCCATCGCGAGAGAGAAGCAACCCGCCCGGCGCCAGGACGATGGGAGCTATATTGCTAATGATGCCTCGTTCGACGTTGCCTAGTGCCGCTAGACCTTCGGTAAATTTCAGCCACTCGACTCGGTAGTCATAGCGATAGGAAAAGAAGTTCTTGGCTAAGTACACGCGCAGCCTTGCGCGGAGCGTCCCGGAGACGAGCAGTGTAAAGAGCAGCGCGGACCCTGCCGCGAGGAAACTGATTTGAAGAACGCCACCCCAGGTGCCGTCGAGATACTTAATAAAGTATCCAATGACCGCCATCGCTAGCAAATAGACACCAGCGCCCATAAGCGTGATCGAATGGAATACGATCTGGCGAGAGACATGCACGTCCATCCGCCAGTTTCTATTCCTTGCGATCGCCACAGCGAGCCACGGCACCGTCATCGCATTGATGAACCCCCTTGCCTGCCACAGCTGGGAATCTAGATTTCTAAACAGAAGCGCCTCTGCATACATCAATAGATCGAAGGCGAAAAGAGTTCCAACCCCCAAACAAAGAAACTTCACTCCCCAGCGTTCCTGTTCCTGCGCATTGCGGTAGAACTGTTCTATGAGAAGCAACCCCCCAATCGCTACCAACAGCCATACGATCAACGACGCGTCGACCGCATCGCCATAACTGACGTCAGGCACTAAGGTACTTATGGGACGAAGCGCTAGAACGGTACCCGCTAGCAAAACTGCGCTGGCGAATAGCGGTACCCAAGGTTTATTCAGCCAACGCCAGGGATTTCCGTCGTCCTGAATAGCAAGGAGTTGAAGCAAGAAAAAGAGCCAGCTCGCATTTCGCGCGAGTTCCGAAAACTGAATCAAGTTGATCGGTGGGTAACTAGCGAGCGAGCCCAGGGCAATCGTGGCTGCCCAAACAATTGTGGCAAAGCAGCACAGTAGAAGAACCGGACCAAGGGGGCGCACTCGCCAGTAGCCAACGAGCAGCAACGCCAATAAGCTAAAGCTGGCTGCTGTGGTGCCGTAGGAAACGAGTGTGATGTTTGCGAGCACTTTATCCACTGCCCTTCAACTGCCAGTGACCCTATACTTCAGTATCAATACTGTAAACATAAATTCTGTGCGGCAGCGATCTTCCTTGGGAAGCGTCCTGCTATTGGATTCTCGCCGCACGATCTAGCCCAACTAAGAGGGAGAAGTAAGATCAAGACTGGAACGGTCGCCGTGGTAGGTCTGGGGTACGTGGGTCTTCCGCTGGCAACGGCTTTTGGAGCTCATACAAGGACGATCGGCTTCGACCGTGATTCGACTAAGATTTCGAGCCTAAAGAAGGGCGTAGATTCTACTGGTGAAGTCGACTCCGAACGTATCCGTCGAGCAAACCACCTCGAATTCACCGACTCTCCCACTAGCTTAGCGGAAGCGAGTGTCATTATCGTCGCGGTGCCGACACCGATCGACGCCGCAAAACGCCCGAATTTAGTCCCTTTAACCGGAGCAGCGCAGACGGTAGGAGAGAATTTAAGCCCTGGAGCAACTGTTGTATTTGAATCG
>JBCBZV010000126.1:0-11402 GCA_039815155.1 Pseudomonadota bacterium | reverse complement strand
GTACTTTCCAAAAGGAATGGATCTATCGAGCATCCATCAGAACCGATTGAATGCCGTGGCGCGTCAGCTCAATGAGCGGCCAAGAAAAACGCTAGGATTTAAAACACCAGCTGCCTGTTTCAATGAATGTGTTGCGTCGACCAATTGAGTCCACAATCCAAAGCGGGCGCCCATCCGGACAGGTTTAGTGATATCTGTCACCGATACCACTGACGCACCGGGGTATACCCGGTTGTCAGAACTACATGGGAACTGGGCTTTATGGCATCCTAGCGTGAAGAAGGCATTTGATCTGTCGCACTGCGACGTTCCATGACAGGGGGCACAGCATGGGCACATCTTCGGATAAGCTTAGAGAATTTCTTCGGATTGAGCATACGATTTTCTGTGGCCCCATGGGCGGAGTTTCTTGCCCCGAGCTGGTAGCAGCTGTATCGAATGCCGGGGGTCTCGGCTTCTTGCCTATCTGGTCCAGCTCACCTGAAGATGCGACAGAGCAGGTACGTGCAACTCGCGCACTCACTGACCGACCCTTTGCGGTTAACCTCCGTGCGGATCTGAACACCACTGAACATGTCGAAGCAGCGGTTTCGGCGGGCACTACGTTGGTGCATGTTTTTTGGGGATCGCCAGCACCGTGCAGCGCTACCGCTCTCGCATCGGGCGCAACACTGATTGCGACCGTGGACAGCGCGGGCGCCGCGCAGATAGCGCTTGATGCGGGCGCGCGGGTCCTCATCGCGCAAGGAATAGAGGCAGGCGGTCACGTTCTCAGCGAAACTCCGCTTCGGGTGCTTCTTGGCGATGTACTGGAGCTGGCAGGTGACACACCGGTGGTCGCCGCGGGCGGTATCACCTCGTCAGAGGACGTAAAGACTCTGGCAGAGGCGGGTGCAGCAGGAGTTCTGTGCGGGACTCGTTTCGTGGCCAGTGAGGAATCACTAGCGCATCCGGATTACAAGGCGGCGCTGCTTGCGGCGGGGGCTGATGCGACCGTACGAACCAGGATATTTGATATAGGCTGGCCCGACGCCCCACTGCGCACCCTGTTGAACTCTACCTACCGAATGTGGGAAGAAGCCGGCCGGCCTTCACCGGGCACGCGCCCCGGCGAGGGTGAAATCATAATGCGCATTGGGGAAGACTTTGAAATTCCACGCTACAGCATGCTGCCACCGATGCGCGGCATGAGCGGAAAAATCGAGGCGGCCGTCATGTACGCAGGGGTCGGCGTATCCCGGGTCGATGAAATTAAACCCGCAGCAGAAATAGTACTTGACCTTGCATCTGGATACTCGAGTAGTTGATTTCATCCATTCGATGTACTGCTGACGGCGTTCCGCTGATACCACGAGTGATTTAGGGAGGTTGATCGCGTTCGCTCAAACACTAGCAGTCGTTTGAATCAATGGTGCCGCGGGCCATCGACCCAATGCTGTGATTGGAGCGTTTGCATTGTGCGCAGATTTCGCACGCGGTTTAAGCCACGCTGTCTGTGCCGGTCGCGCAGCTGTCTGCCACATAGTCCTTTCTACCGACACCAAAATAACTCGAGCGTAGAGCAGACAGATAGCGTACAAAACTATCGACGGCTACAGGACCCAAAAAAAGCAATCTGCAAGAGCCCGCGAGCAAACTAATAGGGCAGCCGAAGGCAACTTTTCGAGAAAGAGGTTCTGCGCGGTTCAGCCGCACACCAACCCCAATGTAGTCGTACACAGGGATAGTCCATGGAGTCTATCTAACTCGACTGTGCCTTAAGTAAATCTCGGATTTCACCGAGTAGCTTTTCCTCTGAGGAAGGCTCCGGCGGTACTTCCTCCGCTTCAGGCTCAGGATTCTCCAATCTAGCACGAACGCTGTTCATGGACTTTACGATCATAAAAACAGCGAGAGCGACAATCAGGAAAGAGATCATGGAGTTGATAAACAGACCGATGTTTATTGACACAGCTTCCGTGTCAACGGTCGCTTCCTGAAGGACAATCTTGATGTTTGAGAAATCGACGCCGCCTAACAAGAGACCTATCGGTGGCATCACGACATCGTTGACCAGCGATTTCACTATTGTGCCGAACGCTCCACCGATGATAATACCGACGGCCATATCGACTACGTTGCCTTTTACGGCGAATTCCTGAAATTCCTTGACCATTCCCATGTGTTGTCGCCTCGCTTGGTAGTGTGAGTTAGGCTGATCGCTGTTTTGCATGCTGTCGGCAGCAGCTGTTGATTGAACCGCGCGACACAAAGACTATACGCTTGGCCCAGGTTCATTAAAAGGTCGGCTCGCGGCCGTCTATGCACTGAGCTGAACATCTCGCCAATGCAGGCGTTCTAGTCCGCCCAGTGTCTAGAACGCAGACGAATCGGAACGGCCGCTGACCTCGCCACACCTCCATATCCTTCTCCAGCGCTTAAATACTATCTACCTCAACGCCTAGTGCGCACGATGCTTTCAAGCTTGGTGTGACCGATCAGCACTTGCACGTCACGCAGGTCCTTTATGCGGTTGTTCATTGAAGAAGCTGTCGTCCGACGAAGCAAGTGCGCCCCATTACTGATCGAATCTAGCCTGATATCCACAAGCCGCCTGTGAACGATCCGAGCGTGCTACCTTGTCGAGACGTGACCCGCTATGAAGTTTTTTTGCGGCGTCACGCGAAGCGCCCAAAGAGTTCCCATGTATGATTTTGGCAACCAGCAGTCTTACCGGATCGCAAGTGGGGATCTTGCTATCGATGGCTAGATTGAACTACGCAAGACCGTGTATGTATGGAGCCCGTCGAAGTCGTCTACGGGTTGTCAATGTGTTCTTCAGCTTAGATAGCTTACTCTGGCCGATTAGCTTGCCCTCGCTCCACGACACTTGGCCGCACTTGCACCGACAAACCCAAATATCATTCGATTCCACCTTCGAGGTGGAAGGAGCCGCGCTGTTTATGACGGCTCCGGCAGAGGTAAGCACTGCCGAAGAGCACTAGAGGGTCACCACCCCGTGGCTGACAACGAGTACCTTTGTTTGTGTCTTCGGTCATTCACGGTTGAAACTCTACTTATGATCATCTGCCGTTTCGCTGCAGCTGTTCGATACCAGAACTGCGTAATGGCCGCGATCGATCTTGCCATTGACATGATTGGCATTTTCCTCGGTCTGCAGGTCGAAGGCCGGACTGTGATCGCAGCGGTAGGAAAGCAGAGATCGCTGTTCGGTGTGCCTGATCGACGACTTTTTTACGAGCCATAATGAATTTCGCGGGCAAATCGCAGCAGAATAAAATAAGCTGCTCGCGAACGAGATCACCAAGTCGCTGGGCGGCGATTTCAACAAAGACGCTTGCAAGCAACGTCGTGGCTATCGCCACCCGGACAAGTTGTCTTGTATCAGCGACGGGAGTGAAGATCTACGATGAACTGCTCAGCGTCGGCAACATCAGCCTGATTCTTTCCTCCTATCTGAAAGCGTCGCTGGTGACTTGGGGGCGGGCGATACAACGGCTTCAAATGGCGCTACCAGTAGTTGTGGATGAGATATTATCAAAAGGGCGGGGACTTCATGTTCCGCTACTCATTGGTGAGCTTGCTGACTTTGCAGTCCGCCAAGGCCCCTGAGTGCATTAACGCCTAACCACGATCCGACTGTGCACCTGTCTATGTTGCATACGACTGATGGCATGGATAGTTGACCGGGACACACGGGAGGTTTGCAGGCGCAGCAGCAGAGGTAACCACGGCCGCAGATGTAAACAACACTTAACCAAACGGAGGCAGGTTGAGAACGCTGTGGTCGATCCACTCTTGGCAGACTGCGCGAGCAAGCGGAAGCAACTCTCAGCGCCCGCTTCTGAGGTAAAGGTCACTCCGGGCAGCTGTTGAACGACTCCCGCAATCGACGTGCAATAGACAACGAATACACACGCTGGTACCGTGCAAGCAGTCCAAGGGCCAGCCATCTTAGCGGGGGCTGTAAGCTTCTAGCTCAATCTCAATAAGAAACTCCGGTAAGGCTAACCCTTTAACTTCTAACCAACTACCCGTTGGAAACTTTCCCTGGTAGAGCCCATTTCGGTACTCGCTTGAAGCTGCGAGAAACGAAGGCATGTCAGTCGTGAACACGTTCTCGACGATCACATCGTCAAAGGAGAGGCCATAGTGTTCCAGAATTACTTCGAGGTCCGCGTAAACATTAATCATCTGTTGACGCATATCTCCGACAGCAGTGGGGTTACCCTGCGCATCCATACTCACCGCACCAGAAATCTTCACCTCGCTGCCGACTTTGACCGCGTGCGCGTACCCGTAGGCTTTTTCGACCTCCGGACGCAACATAAAGTACTCTGGTGCGCTGCTTTCTGCCATGACAACGCCGGCAATTCCCATGAGCGCCAGCAGCGCCAAGCTAGTCTTTTTCAAATTACTTCCTCGTCTTTTTTATAGTTACTGTTTTATCGTTACTGTAGGCGAAACGGTACCACGCTACGGGATGCTTCCCAGCCTCTGTCCCTGCAAATACTTGGTGCCTACTTGGGCATCAAGCTTGATGCCATGATCCTGGAACAACATCACGACGTCGGATCCTCCGAACAGGAAAAACCCGAACTCATCTCCCTTCTGCAGCGTCGCCCCTTGTTCCGGGGTCAGATTCACTGAAGACACGTAGGACATGCCGATGGGCAAGACTGCAACGAGCCCTACCTCGGGAGAGTCGATGATCACAAGTCCGCGCTCCTGATTGAACTGGTAGGTTTCACCATCCACAACGGTGAAGCGACCGTCATCATCGACGCCAACATCCATGTAGACCTTGCCACTGATGTTTCGAATCTCCTTCACCGTGCCGCCAACAGGCACGTGGTAGCGGTGGTAGTCGTCGATGTAGAGAAAGCTGTGCGTGTAGATGCCGCCTTTGAAGGCATCCTGGTACGGGCTTCCATCAAGCAAATCCGAAATCGCCCAATTCACACCTTTCACGGTTATCGTAGAATCGGTGTTTACGGGCCAACTCCCCATGAAAACGGCATCCGCGGGGGACACAATCACCCGGTCGTCTCGCGGCGCCGCAATGGGGCGTTTGCCCGGTCGCATTTCCCGAGCGAAGAACTGATTGAACGTCAGCCAGCCACTGGGAGATACAAAATAGTCGTCCAGGTTGTAATTCGGCATGGACGCAAAGCTCTCTATGCCCGCGGCCGACTCTGGCGAGTCAAGAAAATCGCCGTAGGCATCCACAGCATCTTTCAACCACTTACTGAATTCATCGTCCTTGTTTAGTCCATCGTCGGACGCCTGGTTTGCGATATAGAAAAGTGGGAGTAAACGAGACACCACCTCGCGCTCAACGGGAACCCAGCCCATGAGTTCGCTCGTGTAAGAGTAAAACGCCTCGAGACTGTCGACACCGTCTACATCGGCAACATCGATGGCGTCCGAGAGTAGCTGCTTGAGTTGCGGTCGGTCGTCGAGCCGTAAAACCAGATCATCCACCACCGGATGGTAAGCGGCTACCTCTGCCATGGACCTCACAGGCATGATGCTCAACATCAGCGTAAGCGCTAGGACGAAAGTGCTTCGATAGCGTTTGTTCGGCATGACTATCTCCTCAGATAGGGCGGCAAAGACTTTTGACGAGCGCCTTTTTTGCTATTCGCGGATGATACCGGCGCTGGGTAAGGGCTCGCCAGCGATTGTGCAGCCCCCAAGCCGTAAGCGCTAGAATCAGCCATCCGATCTGCCAAGGATTTGAGTCGATGCTATTGCGCCGTTACCTCGAGCACGTGCGTGAACAAAACTGGTTTGCGGTCGCCATCGATTTTTTGATCGTGGTGTTTGGTGTCTACATCGGCCTTCAAACGCAGGAATGGAGCGCCCAACGGGATGTCGATGCGTTGGAAGCTCAGTACATGACCGAACTCAAGGAGGAAATGTCGAGGAATAAGATGCTCACCTCGGGCACGGTAAAAACCATGGGCAGTGTTGTCGCCTCGGGAAAGAGGGCCGTGAAATTCATGCGCTCCGACGGTCAATGCGACAAAGATTGCTGGCGCCTACTCGTAGACTTTTTTATTGCGTCTCAAGTTATCAGGCCAGCCTACTTCACAACGGTCTACGAAGAGGCACAGCGACTCGGCTTCCCGAGATCATCCAAAGTAGGCTCTTCTATCGACGCCTACTACACGCAGCTGACGACAGCAGCCGTAGGTATCGACAACGATCCGAAATACCGCGTGAGCCTACGGGAGCTTTTGCCAGTGGAAGCCCATGAACAGCTCTGGCCTAACTGTCATAAAGTGCTTGGGGCTGTGGAAATAGTCATAGCGGACTGCCCTGCTGCCATGCCCACAGAGGAAGTTAACGCCATACTGAAACGCATTCATTCGCGACGAGAAATTCTCGGGCAACTGGACTACTGGATCGGTATGCATGCCCTCTGGACCCCTTATCTCAGCCTTTTACCTCCACTAGCGGAGGAAGCGATTAACGCCGTTACTGAGTGGAGCATGACACGCTCGTAGGAAAGGCACAAATCGACTGCTGTAGACCCCACCTAGGCACAGACAGTGCAGCGTTCCAACCAATTGGGCCAATAGGCGCTGGGATGATGTTCCCTATGCAAGAACAGTAAAGAGCTCAACAGGCATAGCTGCGACGGCTCACAGAAGTCGCTGTCCACTTGAGATGATCGTTAAGAAGTGTTCTTCAAGAGGCGCGTCGTAGACGGCCGAAGCGCACTCCAGTGCTGTTCTTGCGATACCCAGTTCGTTAAATCCGCGTTCGTGCTCCCCCAAGTGGAGCTCCTTTGTCCAGTATCATCTCCCTGGATCCGGTGGTAAGTTTCATGGACTCCGCAAGTCGCGGCCGCTGAAAATCAAGCCTTGAAGTACTGACTTCCATGGAGCAAACGCTGCTAGTATTCTGGGTATCTTCGCAGATGCGTGGAAGAGAAAACGAGTGGTGGAATTGCGAAGTTGATTCTCTAGTAGCGGCAAATGATGCTAGCAGAGACGTCTTGTAAATGGCCGAAGAAATGATGAATGAGGTACTCTCGGCACGTTAATTGTAGCCGTCGCCTGGAAGGTGTTCATCGCTGGAGAGGGCTAAATGCAGCTCTAGGCCGACGTTCCAGCGGGCGCGTTGAAAGGTACGAGATAACTCAGAGCAATCATCAGCAATAGTGAGAGTACTGCATTACCAGCCGCTACTTTTAAGTGGCTACCCCAATGCTATTTCGCACAGACGTCAGGAGTTCTTGGTTTTGATTCTTGCCAGATTTAGCAGAGCAATACGCGGTCACGATTGGTTTACTGCGCTCATAGAACTCGTTCTATTGGTCATGGGTATCTTCTTAGGTTTTCAGCTAGACCGTTGGAACGATGAGCGTCTAGATCGCGAATCGGCCAATGAGTACCGTTTGCAGCTGATTAGTGATCTGGAAGTGGAGCGCAGCGATATGAGTGCACTCAAAGAGTATTACTTGTCGGTGCGTGACTATGCAGAACTAGCCTTAACTGCTTGGAATCAGCAGCCTCAGTCGGCGCCGGGAGATCTTGTCATTGCTCTCTATCAGGCATCAAACACCCTACCGTTTACTTCTGCGCGAGGCGCGTATGACGCCCTGATGACCAATGGTCTAATTGATCTCATAGGTGATACCGGTCTTCGATCTAGACTGGCGGCATATTATGGGCAGGCCACAGATCGGGTATTTGAAGAGGAAAAGCGCTACCGTCGGGCGCTCCGTGGAGTAATGCCGATCGATATACAGAAGCGTGTACTTGATTCCTGTATTACCACGGCCACCAGCACGTCGATCACCGAGAGTCTAGGCAACGAATGTGAATTGGGACTGGAACAAGAGTACTTGGACGAAGTCCTAGAGTCTGTCATAAAACACCCCAACTTACGGAACTACCTCCGCGAAGGCATATCGCGAGACTCCATCTTTATATATCTGATTAATGCAAAGTTAGAGTTCTTGGAAAAGCTACTGGAGGAGCTCCAGTCAGCTTGAGGACATCGGCGGCGGTGCGATGGTTTCAGTGTGCTGTAGTTTTTAAACTGGGCTACCTCCTTCCTGGATGATACAAGAAGAGCGATTCTAGCAGATCGGACTCACTAAGCAGCCTGGGCAAGCACTTCCTCTCCATGAATAGCGGTCGTTCTTCTCGACGTACAAGACTGTTTTTGGTCACAGCTTATCCGCAGCTGGAACCGCTCACTCTAGTACTCCGGGGGAAGATCGGTTTGCTCAGGTCATTGGAGTATCTCAGCATAAAAGGTCTCCAGTAAACCCGGGGCGATTCACGCCGATAAAAGAGAATCACCTTCTGTCCAACCTCTGGACAACGAAGACCCAGCATAGCGAGCGTTACCGATTTAGCCGTGGTATTGATCTTGTTGCACTCGTCCTCCATGCTGTGGCGGTGTTCGCGATATCGGTAACGCAAGTGATCAGATGTCTTCTTCACGCTTTCATTGCAGTACTACTGCTCACCGGATGCCGCATAGTCGTACAGGTTCCGCCAGGCGGTGAAGTATTGACGCCCTTCGGTGGCAACGACTGTCCAGTCAATAGTGTTTGTGAAATCGATGTAAACGACACGTCGTTCGATGAGATATTTCGTGCCTTTCCTCAGCAAGGTTACGATTTTGTCGGCTGGCGAACCGACAATCGTTACCTATGCGGTGGGTCTCGAGCAGACTGTGCTTTGTCCACCGCGGGTTTCACCGGCAACGAAGCTTTGCTGGCACTCCTGGACTCCGATCAGGAATTCTTTCTGTCACCGGTGTTTCGCAAGGCGGGTGCTGATTTTAATGGGGATGGTTTCGACGACCTTGTCATATTGGCGGGCTTTCCAAATGAAGAGACTGACGCTGATCAAACGGAGTTGAATATTCTTTATGGGTCGCCGGAGGGATTGAGCTCAATCGGTCAGCAGAGAGTCTTGGGCTCGACGTTCCAAGACGACAGTCATGATGTGATTGGCGAGCTGTTGCCCTTAACAGGTACCGTAAGATCGTCCCCATTGGCCGCTGCTGACTTCGATGGTGATGGCTACAGTGATGTCGCGATTGGCTATCCGGGATATAGCGTCGCGGATGTCGAACGCGCGGGCATCGTTCGTGTTCTTTATGGCAGCCCCAACGGACTCAGCGCACGCCGAAATCAGACCTGGACACAATCAGGGGGGCAACAAGACAGCGATGGTGACGGTGTTCCCGATCAGGAATTGGGCGATCTAGAAGGCGCACGTGAGCGTTTTGATGCTTTCGGCGAGGTACTGGCATGCGGCGATTTTAATAGTGATGGTTTTTCAGATCTTGCCGTTGGCGTGCCGCAGGAATCGATCGGCGACGCAGCAAGAGCTGGAGCGGTAAGCATAATTTACGGGTCAGACGGGGGGCTGGCAAGCACAGGGAATCAGATTTGGTCCCAAAACGGTGGTGGGACCGCCACGGGTTCGATCGGTGATCTGCAAGGTGTTTCGGAAGAGAACGATGAATTTGCTACGTCTTTAGCGGTCGCTGACTTTACCGGAGATGGCGTAGACGATCTGGTTGTGGGTGTGCCCTTTGAGGACCTGGCACGCACTTCGACAGGCGGTGGATTTTCTCTGGGAGAAGAAGTGAACGCTGGCGCCGTGACGATCATCCCGGGATCGACTGATGGGCTTACGGCGGCTGGAAACATCTTGGTCACCCGAAATCAAATGCTAGTTGACGACTCAGGGAGCGGTTCGGCTACGCAAAGTCTCGGCAACCCAGCCGGAATCGTAGCGGCGCTTGAGCAATTCGGTAGCTCGCTGGCCGTGGGCGACTTCAATGATGACAGCTTTGCAGATCTTGCCATCGGTGTGCCTGAAGCCACGCCTGTCGATTCGGCAACCGGCGAAGCCGAGCGAAGTCTTGGTTCAACACAAGTGTTATTTGGAAGTCAGTCTGGCCTGCAAAGTGAGTCCACTCTGTTCGATGCACCGGCGTTAATCTGGGCGACGCCCTCTGACGAGCGCAGTACTGCCAGCTTTGGGTTTGACGTATATGCCGTTGATTTCGATCTAGATGGTTGCAGTGAGCTGCTAGTTGCGGGGATCGCGAACAGCATCGAGTCGGGATCGCTCCGCGCGGACGGGGGAAGGTCGGCGCTTTACTACGCGATCATCCCTTGTATCGACGGTGTGCTCGATGAGCGTGGTGTCCAATGGATAGCGGCTGGCGGCACCTTCAGTGCCGAAGCGACACAGATTGCTCCGACGTTGAATGTGGGCTCTCTCTTCTCGAGCGCGGCGCTAAGTGCTGGAGACTTTGATGGTGACGGTTTCAGTGAGCTGGCTACCGGCTGGGACGACGCAGAAGTAGGCGTGAAAGCTCAGGCCGGTGCTGTCCGTGTCTTTTCCGGTAGTCCCGCCGGAATAGTCTTGGACAAGTTCCAAACCTGGGATCGTGATGGAAGCCTGACCAGTGAAGGGAATATGCTTGGCGACATCTTGGGAGAGTCTGCGGACCGCGTTGGCTTTGGCAACGTGATTCGATAGGCTGATCGACTTCGTGGAGCTTACCAGTGGTGTGCCAGTGAATCAGGAGGGCCTGTGACTTCAAATGCACTGCTGTTTAGGGTGCGCTACATCAAGGACGACTGCCATTCGGATTCCAATGCGCTAGGTTTAGTCATGGCCAGCAGCGATGCGCTGGTTATTGGGATCAAAGTGCTTTTATTTTTGCTGGCACACCCGGCAGGGCGTTCGACCGAAGAAACTACTGATTTGAACCTTGATACTGCACATAAAACCAACCGAAGTTCTCTCGGCTGTAGCGGTCATAGTCTCTCTCATGTTCGTCGGACTTAAAGTTCGAAACAACACCGTTGCGGTGCAATCGGCCGCCTCTCAATCCGTGCATGAAAACTTGTCGACGCGGTCCACGTGTATTCAAGGTGACCATGCGCTCATGGAAATCACAACCCGTGGGATGCAAGAGTACGGGAGCCTTGATCCTACAGAAAAAGCAGTTTTCATGAGTTTTCTATCGTATACGCAGAATATGTTCTATAAGTGGCGGGAAGGCTCGTTGTCACCAGAACTTCGACCATCCTGAGAGTTTGTTGTGTTGAACTTGTTATCAACGTCGGGCTGGACGGCGCTTCGCCTCGGACACTTCTATGCCACGGTAATTCGACTTCCAGTAATAGAAACGCTGCTCTGAGAACCCGTGCTGACGCACCAGATTAGTTACCTAAGTGCCCGATTCATGGTTTCTTAGAAATCGAATGTTGAATTGCATCCAATATTGACCCACTAGCCCCCAGGATTTGCATCGAATTTTGACCCACGTGTAACACCGACCCTGCGCAAATGATGAGCAGGGGTAACAGGAGTGATAGACGTGGCATTAGTAAGTGTTATCAGGCG
>JBCBZV010000014.1:0-49261 GCA_039815155.1 Pseudomonadota bacterium | reverse complement strand
GGAAGCTGTTGCCATCATGAATGACCGTGAGATGAGCTACCGAAAGATCAACTGCCTGTTCGTGGTCGACCCCTTGGTTGACGCAAAGCCGATCGGTATTCTTCACATCCATGATTGCCTGCGTGCTGGCGTTACGTGATGTCCCAATTCGATCAAGGCTATTCGAGGGCGGTTGCAGGGCTTAAGGTCTTGCTGCCACTTTTCGCACTTGGTCTTCTATCGACCCTTTTCCTTCTTTCGCGACCTGTGGATCCCGAAGCCAACCTCCCCTTCTCGGAAGCAGAGGTCGAAGAGCTTAAGCGCGAACAACGTGTCGGGCGCCCGACCTTCACGGGCATGACGGCCGATGGGTCGGCCATTACAGTTGTCGCTGATACCGCGCGGCCGGACATCTCAGATCCATCGCGCTTTGATGCAAGCAATCTTTCGGCCCAAATCGAGACAGAACAAGGCACCTTGATCGATATCGATGCGCCAACGGGCGTGATCGACAACAGCAGCGAATTGCTGACGCTGTCTGGAGGTGTCGAGGTTCAGACATCTGATGGCTACACCGTGCTCACTGATGAGGTGGAAACGACACTCGATAGCACGCGCCTGCAAACCAGCGGACATGTCCATGGGACAGGGCCTGCGGGTGATCTTTGGGCCAAGTCGGCGGCCTGGAGGCTGGAGCCGACGACTATGTCACCAAGCCTTTTTATCTTGAGGAAGTAGAAGCGAGGGTCAATGCGCTCCTAAGGCGAGCATCGGGACGCGCCACTTCTCGGGCGGATTACCAGGACGAGGTTAGCATCGACTTTAGTACCCGACGTGTTTTTGTGGACTCGGAGGAAGTCAGCCTCACGGCTTTCGAATACAACACTCTCGCTTACCTTTCCCATCGAGCTGGCGAGGTTGTCTCCAAAGGTGAGCTGCTCGATCATCTCTATGATCGAGACAGCGACCGCGATAGCAATGTTCTGGAGGTCTTCGTTGGTCGCTTACGCAAAAAGATCGACCCAAAAGGTGGAATCAAGCCGATTGAGACCGTACGCGGTGCTGGCTATCGATTCACGCTAAAACAGCAATGCTAGAGCGGATAGACCCTCTCCCTTCGATACGATCGGTATAGATAAGGATGCTCTCGTTCAAACAGTCTCTGACCGCACGCTTACTCTTGGCTGCGCTGTTGTTGCTGCCCCTAACACTTGGTGTGACCGCGAGCTACCTTGAGCGAGCTCATCGTACAGCCCTGGATGCGGCAACTTCCGAGCGTCTCCAACTACAGATACTAACGTTGCTTGCGCAAGCGGAGTTCAGCGATGAATTTCGCTTCGCTGGTCCACCGATCGAGCCGCGCTTGTTGGAGCCTGCGTCCGGTTTGTACGCAATGGTGTCCGATGCGGCGAACCGGGTGCTTTGGTTATCGCCCTCGGCCAGTTTGCAGAGCGACCCGATGGCTACGCTGAGCGCCGGAGTACCGGCGTTGAGTCCTGGAAATCGCTTCGACGGTGAGAGCGCGGGCCTCTTTCGTCACGCTTATCAGGTGCTTTGGGACGTGCCCGGGCAAGCTCCGGTACCGCTACGATTCTTAGTCGCAGAAAGCTCGGCGCCTCGCGACGCAGACCTGCGTGAGTTTCGCGAGAGTCTTTGGTTGTGGTTGGGCGGTACCTTGCTCGTGATTCTGTTGGCTCAGCTTTTGATTTTCCGCTGGGGCTTGCAACCGCTGCACCGATTGAGCGAACGGATAAGTGCGATAGAAACCGGAGCCGAGGCCGACCTGGCCGGATCCTGGCCTCGAGAAGTACGGCCCCTTGTGTACAACCTAGAAGCCCTACTCAACGGCGAGCAGCGTCGCCGTGAGAGGATGCGCAATACGCTCGCTGACCTGGCGCACAGCCTAAAAACGCCGATAGCCGTCCTACGAAGCACCCACCCCAGCGATCCGGAGTTTCCTGACGTCCAGCGGGAGCAACTCGGCCGCATGGAGGAAGTTGTCGGTTGGCATTTGCAACGTGCGGTAGGAGGCAACCATCGTCTCTTGCAGCGGATCCAGATACTCCCGGTCCTTGAACGGCTGCGAACGACCTTACTAAAGGTGTATTCCGATAAAGACTTGGAAATTGAGCTCGAAGTAGACGATCAGCTCAAATTCCGTGGTGACGAACGGGATCTGATGGAAATGCTTGGCAATATTCTTGATAACGGCTGCAAGTATGGCGATAAGCGAATACGAGTCTCTGCCGAGTCCAACACGCTTAAGAGAAGCGTTCTTGTTCGGATCGATGACGACGGCGAAGGCATTTCGCCGGAACTGCGCGACAACCTAATGCAGCGAGGCGTGCGCGCCGATACGCAAGTTGAAGGTCAGGGGCTGGGGCTGGCACTGGTGCGAGACTTGGTGGAGGCGCAGGGTGGTGAGTTGTCGTTGAGCGTGAGCCCCTTCGGTGGTGCTCGCGTTGAGCTGCGTTTTAACACCTGAGCTTGCAAGGAGAGCTCCTACTTATTCCGACCAGCTACTTCTAGACGCCGCGATTGTTTAACTCGCAGTTGCCTGTCGCCGCCTTAGGCGGGAGAACAACTGCGGCGTAAAACCCGTTACAAGCACTGTGCCAGACAACACCAGGCCTGCACCAATAATCGTGTTCCAGCCAACCGGCTCATTAAGGAAAAGCCACCCCCACAGTACGCCCCAAAGCGGAATCAAATAGCCCACCGTCAGCGCCGCGGGCGCGCCAGCGGTGGCTATGAGATGAAAATACAAAAGATAAGCGGAGGCGGTACAGAGCATTCCCAGCACCATAGCGTACCCCGTCGCTAAAAATGGCCAGGGATCCGGCGTTGGCGCTAGCGCAGCCAAGGGTATCAACATAAAAGCGGCCGCCCAGAGGCTGCCGTGGGCGTTCGCATAGGCTTCGACGCGTTCGGCGAATTCCGCGTAGATGCTCGAAAACCCGTAGCTGATGGCCGCGCAGATTGTAACGGCAACAGCGAGCAGGCCACTGTCACCGATGTTTACCCCGCCGAGTCCGACCAGTGATGCCACGCCGCTTATACCTAGAACCAAACCTACGATCGCTCGCCGCGTAATCGGCTTGCCTTTCCAAAGAAAACCGATCAGGAGTGCCCAAAACGGTGCCGTGGAGTTCAGGATCGCGAGGATCGAGGCGGGTAAGGTCAGCGCTGCGTAAGCGAAAGCGAAAAAAGGCAAAGCGGTGTTGAAGACCCCTAAAAATAGGTAGTGCCTCCAATGCCGTGCGATTTGCAAAGGCTTGCTAATAGCAAGACCGATAAGCCAAAGCATAATAGACGCGCTCCCGATGCGGATCGCAAGCAGCCATTCTGGACCCAAGGGCGCAACCGCCATGCGCATAAACATGAACGAAGAGCCCCATATTGCGCCCAGCAAAATAAGTTGCAGCAAATGCTTGGTCTTCAATTTGGAGATTCCCAGAGATGCATGGCGAGCTTTCGTTCTAAGCCCCAACGGTAGTTGCCCCAATCGCCGCTCTGCCGGATCACTCGGTGACAAGGAATCAGGTACCCGATGCGATTACGGGCCAGAGCAGAACCGACCGCACGAGTTGCCTTTGGCGCACTAAGCCGAGTGGCGAGATTCTGGTAGCTTGCGAGCTCTCCGTCCGGGAGCTCCATCAGCGCCTCCCACACTTTTACCTGAAAGTTGGTGCCGCGCAAAAGCAGGTGGATACTCCCGGGCTTGAGATCCCGTGAGAATATTGTACCCGTAAGCGCGCTTGCCTCTTCATCGTGTCTCGTCGTCTGAGCGCCACTCCAGTCCTTTTGAAATGCAGCTTCGACCGAGACTATGGGAGCATCGTGAAAGGAAAGCTCACACACTCCACGATCACACCAAGCCAAAAAAGCGTAGCCAAAAGGGCAGGATGCCCAGCCAAAACGCAATGCGAGTCCTTCGCCTTTAGTGGCTAGCTCGCCAGGCGTAAGTGCATCGCAAGCGATGCTCAAATCATGCAGGCGAGATGGGCCAGATAAACCCAGCTCCATACTTGTTTCCAAGACGCTGTGCCGTCTTTTGAGTGCTTCGCGCGCATAGCGCTGATTCAACACCTGCAAAAAGCGTTTTGGGGAGATTCCTGCCCAGGCACTGAACACTTTTTGTAAGTGGGGCGGACTCACATTCACTTCCTTCGCGACGGTGTTTAAGCTTGGCTGCTCAAGTTGATGGGCGCGCAGAAACTCGATCGATTGTTTGACGATTTGATAGTGATCGTCGAGTGCGAGATTTATACCGTTCACGTTGTGCTCCTGATTCAGTCTTGGCGCTGTGAACCATTGTGCGAATTCAGCTCGAACGGCGCGACCCGATTCTTGTGCGGGTGCGTGGCCAAAGGCACTCAGGAAGGCGCTTTTGGCGTGAAGGCGAGTTGGCGGGACTGGGCAACGAGACGTCCGCTCTGATCCCAGACTTCACCGTCCTCTTCCATCATGCCGCCGCTAATAAAGCGTGTGGAGAAGCGACAGCGAAGCCACCCTTGCTCTGGCACGCCTCGCACGTGAGCCGTGAGCTCAACGGTCGGTGCCCAAGCTACCGGTAAGCGTGCATTAAAGACCGTGGGAGGAAAGCAATCGGTAGCCAGCAGCAAGCCGAACACATCGAGTGGTTCTTCATCTAAGTGCCTCACCCAGCCACGAACCAAGGGCGTGCCTGTCGGTTCACCGGTCGCAAACTTGGCATCTTCCGGATGAAGGCGTAAATCAATCTTGCTCATGAGCTGCGGCGGCGCAGCCGTGTCTACGACCGGCTGCGAACGGACACACTGCTCCGGCGGCGGCAGGTCCGGAGGAGTTGCATCTACGCGAGCCGGTCCCTCCAGCTCATTAAGATCACCAAAGGAACCGAGGAATTCGATGAGCGGCTTTTCTTCCGTTTGCATCGTCGCTCGAACCGTGGTCAATCTTCGACCTGCTTTAACCAGCTGCGGGTCGATCGACACAGGTCCGACTCTACCTGGCGATAAGAAATGAGCCGTCATCGACAGAGGATGAGGCCGCGCAGCTGCGGCTGCCATGGCTCTTGCGCCGATGGCAAGCAGATAGCCGCCGTTCGCGTTTCCTCCGATATCCCAACCGGCGGCGATCTCCGCTTTGTAGGGACGCTCCATGACATTTACCGCAGTGGCTTTCGAAAAACTCAAGGATTTACTCCTACTAATATTCTCTAAGGGAACAGCTTCCAAAGTACGGATGCTTTCCGTTTGCCCGTAAAAAAAGGAAGCCCTCCAAGCTACCCTCTTAGTCCCGGGCTGGCCAGCCGTTGACAGCAGCGAAAAGACAATCGTCCAAATCCTCGAGACTGATACAATTACGCTAATTTCTTATGTGCCGATGAGGTCATAGATGCAAACTAGTGAAGGGAACAGGCTACTTCTGGAACTTGAGAAACTCCGCAGAGATGTAAATCGACAGGTCATGAACCCGCCGATTCCGGAACTCAGGATCACCGATTTGACGCCGGTCGTTACCTTGGCGGCAAAGGCGCGATTAAGTTACATCGAGCAGCTACTGTCGATTGGTGACGGTGCGCCAGATCTCCCTTCACCGGACAAAATTTCTGAGCTGGCACAGAGACGAGAAGCGTACGAAGAGCTGCGTTCAGCCGTGAATGCACTTGAGACCGCTATAGAGCGCGGCTACCTCGATGTAAGCGACAGTTAGCGAAACAATCAGGGCTGAGAAAAGAACGCTATTCGCTAGCTAAGGATCACACTTGTGAGCGGCCTCCTTCCGTGGGAGCTAGGCCTTATTGGTCTTCTGTTTGTTTGGGGCGGTTTCGTGCGCTCGGGCCTGGGCTTCGGTGGGGCGGTGTTGACCCTTCCCTTCCTGCTTACGATTCGAGACGAGCCGCTTGTTTTTCTACCCATTATTTCCGTACATCTGCTGTTCTTTTCCGGTGTCACCGTTTGGCAAACGCACAGACGGGAGCGGAAAAGTGGTCGCAGCATCAACACCGTCAACTGGGAGTTTCTCCGCTACGCCTTCCCACTGATGATCGTACCGAAGCTGATCGGTGTTGCCGGCGTCATAACGCTACCGGGACCGCTAGTCAGCGGTTTTATCTTTTGCACGCTCACAATTTATGGAACGAGCTATCTGCTCGCCAAACCGTTCAAAAGTGGGAGCAAAAAAGTCGATGCCTTGTTGATCATGCTGGGGGGATACGTCAGCGGTGTCTCACTCATTGCAGCCCCGTTGGTCGTACCGATCGCAGCCAGCCGAATGCCCAAAGAACAGCTGCGAGATACATTATTTGTGCTCTGGTTTGTTCTCGTGGGGCTAAAGTTGATTGCTTTCATCATCACCGGCGTCGATTTACAGTGGATTCATCACCTCTGGCTCCTACCCTGCGCCTTTGTGGGCCACCTTCTGGGTCTGCGTTTTCATCGCTACAGCATGAATGCCGATACCGCCATCTTCTTCAGAATTCTCGGGGGTGCATTGCTTTCGGTCAGCCTTATTGGAATAGCGAGACTTATCTTTACTTGATCATTTTGAAGATACAAAGCTGACGAACTGATCCATTCAGGCTAATCTGTAGCTATCGGTCGGTGAAATGAAGGGCGGGACAATACGATGAACACCCTGAATTTAGTGAAGTGGGCAAGTTTTGGCATTTTGTGTGGCATCGCTGCGGGAGTGCAGGCGCAGTCTCTTGGCATGGAAAGCGACTGGCTTGAACTCGTAAAAGGACATAGGGGCGCGACATTAGGCGCGGAGGTGATGGATGTCAGCTTTGACGCCTCCACGGGCGAACGCAAAGTGATGATCGCGATTCCCAAGGAATCCATGGGCGACGATTCTGATATGGAAGAGGTTCGCGTAGTTGGTCAGGCACCGGAAGAGTTTGAAATGCCGGATATTCTGCCGGAAATGGAGACGCAGTGGGTCGATGATTACGACAATGACAACTATGGACTCTTGGTAAAGTTCAAAAAAGACCAGCGAGTCCCCTTTCGTTTGTTCTTCTCTAGCGGCGATGGCTTCCTAGACGGCTCCGTTCAACAACCTTGACAGTATTCGGACCGAAACCTATAGTCCGCAGCCCTCGCGCCCGTAGCTCAGCTGGATAGAGTACCTGGCTACGAACCAGGCGGTCGCACGTTCGAATCGTGCCGGGCGCGCCATACAAAGAGACCCTACGGCTCTTCCCGCTTGAGGGGGTTAGACCGTTTCTCACTACACACGATTGATTTTGCGTACACGGTAAAAGCATCACCACGATCAACGCGTTCGACCTCCAAATCCGGAAGGCCTAGTATCAATCCTGCGTGAGGCATCGCGGGCTCTCCTTTAACACATGCCGCAAAATCAGCCTAATGAGTCCCAGTCTCCCCCGTTTGTGATGAAGAGCCCTACTTTTTCCAGACACAAAAACCCGCCTGACCTTACCCACTCTTTCGCCGGTAGACGGAGTTTTAACGCGAAACGGCCACACTTACGAGGACGATAAGCGATATAGGATCGTTAATATAAAAGCCTATGACAAAATGCTCCGCCGATTGTCTTACGCTGACAGGACGATGGTGATTGGATCAATGATGGACAAAGCCTCAATAGTTAGGATCGCCCAGAACACCACCCTAAGGCATCCAGATTCACCGGCCATGCAACCTAACGTCCATTTAGGAGTCAGAGAGTAGGAGTCAGAGATCGTAACGATGTATACCGCGACCCAGAGAATTTAGAGATTTCTTTATGAGGCTATTTTTCCTAGCTCTGCTATTGGTGGCGCAATACTCTTTTGCTCAACTCAGCCTACCGACCTACGGGCGCCCCATCATGTATGTTGTGGACTGCGAAACCGGAGAGCGTGTAAACACCTTCACCGGTTTAACCTTGACTGATAGGGCTTTCCAAAAGTTTTTGGATGAGTGGAATGAAGATAACCTAGGTCAGGGCCAGTACTGCCTTGAGCGTGCTACAGAAATATTTGAGGGGCCGGCTTCATCACAAGACCAGTTAGCTGATGGTCGAGCACCAAACCCCCCACCAGAACCAAACCCAGCGCCCATAGAAGAAGATCCGATATCCGAACCAGTAATAATTGACCCGGTTCCTGAGCCAGTAGCCCTCTCAGTTGATCGAATCGATTACCCAGAGCCAGAGATAGGCCCATACCGCTCGCCAAACTCGGCAACGAGAATGCCACAGTTTGAATTAGTAGGCGCGTGGAGGCATCAGCAAGGCAAGGCGGGTAGCTCGGAACGCACCGTTTACATGAAAGGTGGCTTTTCCGTATGCGGCGACAGTATCTGGATGACTACCGATCAGAACGCTCAACCGAAGGCTATAGTCGAGTACCGCAAGCCCGCATTGGTCAAGACCTACGACAAAACCCAGATGCCCGTAGCTCAATTTGCCGGTGAGGCTCTCGAAGTTGAACCCTGGCGGACAGCTGGTACCCATCTCAGCCAGGTGTTTTGCGACGAAGAAGCCAATCGACTCATTGTTACGAATCACGAGTGGTACGACGCGAACAAAAGCCACAAGGATTTTGTTGTGGTAATGGATTACGACGGTAGCAATCGAAAAGGGTACTTCGGCGTTCAGGGGCAAAAGCTCAGCGCGGGGAACATTCTTAAAACGCCGAAAGAGCTCGAGGACTTGGTAGGCGGTCGGTTATATATGCACGGTGAGCACTGGTCGTCCATTGTTTCTAGTTACTCCATGGGGCCTAGCCTTGCCGGATGGGATGGCATCCTACCAGGGGTAAACAACCGGCAAGATGGTGACAGCACAATTAAGGTGGATCGTCATCTTTACTTTCCGTTTCAAGAAACTCACGGCGAGCATGGGACTAACAATCAAGGCGGGTGTCCCGCCGCTGATAAGCCCCAACGCCCTGCTAACGCGATTATGAATCGCCAAAGCCGCTACGAGGTTTCATTTTTTTGGAAAGGTAGCTACATCAGTATCGGTCAGCAATACGGTCAAGAAGCTGGGCTTAGCTACGGCCATCCGCCTTACGGGGGACCGAAAGGCACGTTTACGTGCATCAAGAGTGATCGGGATTCCTACTTTTGGGTTTGGGACAGGAATGAGATCTTCTCAGCTGAGAATCCCTGGGACCCGCGCCCGATTGAATGGGGTTACTTGAGAGACTTTCTACCACAGCAGCCTTTTGTAAACGGCGCTTATTTCGACCCCGACGACAACATGCTGTATCTGCTTTCCAAGTCCGATAAGCAGGGCGATGAGTTCCGTCCTGTTATCTATCAGTACCGGGTGCAGTGAGGAATAAAGACGATTGCATTGCCGATCTTGGGACGAAAATCGGGAAGGTTATCGCGGTAACCTCCATCGCTCGCCTGGTCACCCAGTTTTTCGTAGGTTATGGGTCAGCTGCTACATTTCGATAAGAGAGTTTTAGGGCGCTGCGGTCATGCCTCCATCCAACACAACCGTTTGACCTGTCATCCAGGCGGATGCTCGCGATGCCAGAAATAAGCTAATTCCAGCAATATCTGTACTGGAGCCGAGACGTCCCAGCGGTATTCTATTTATCGCCGCACGTACTTGTTCGCTGTCTTCGACGACTTGCTGTGTCATCTTGCTCGCGAATAGTCCTGGGGCAATCGCGTTTACAGTAATGCTTTTGGGCGCAAGCTCCGTACTAAGATGTCGTGTTAACTGTATAACTGCGGACTTGCTCGCACTATAGGCGTAGGTAGGTAATCCCGAGTTCCGTAAACCGTTAACAGATGCGATATTGATCACCCTTGCCGGGTCCTCGGACGTGCCATCATTCAGCAGCGGCAGCATTTTTTGAATCGTAAAGAATATCGACTTTACATTGATGTTCATGACCTTATCCCAACCGATTTCTTGAAAACTCTCTAGCGGCTCTACCCAGTTTGCGCCCGCGTTGTTGATCAATACATCTAGCTTGCTTGTGCTAACAGAGATCTTGTCAACGACATGCTCAATGCCGTTGGAATCGGATAAATCCGCTGGGATGGCTACGCAATCACCGTATGCGCTCAGTTCCTCTGCCTTTGCCACAAGCGCCTCACGCTTTCTTGCTATAACAAATACCTTTGCGCCATATTCAAGAAAGCCTTGCGCCATCATTGCTCCGATGCCGCTAGATCCACCGGATATCAATACGGTCTTACCTTTTACGTTAAAAAGATCTCTCATAAGTTATGCAACTTGTGGTCGGCCCTAGTTTTGTGAAGACGAGTGTCGGGAGAAATGTAGTCGCGACTCTACGATCCGTCATCGGCTCGCAGCAGAGCAATTCCTAACCAAGCGGTCCAAACGGGACCCAGTATGACTACGACGGCCATGAGTAAGTTAGAAATAGTGGTCACATCCGCGCTCGCCATTACCCAGTGGGCAAACCAACATAAGCCGAGAAATCCTGCTGCTATTCCTAAGCCTGATCGACCGATCGCAAAGAGAAGTCGAGAAACACCAAGTAACCAGATTGCGGCAAAAAATGCCTCCATCAACCACAGCCCGCGGACCTGTCCACCGGCAGTCGCTGACCAGGCAGCGGCGGCTGCTTCTTTTACTTCGATCGCCTCGCTAGAGGAATAGAGGATCTGCAGAGCCTCATAGCTGCCCGCCTGCGTGAGCGCACCGATGGTACCTAACAAGCAGTACCCAATGCCGAAAGCCGAGCTGATATCAGCAATCGACTCATAAATATGTCTCAGCGCCTTCCACGTGTAGATAATGACTGGGATATAGACCATGTAGAAGCCGAACGGATCGAGCCATAGACCCCAGTAGAGAGCGTTAGCCTCCGCGGAAGGCAGTCCAAGAAGATTATGACTTTGGTAAAGGAAATCAGAGTTACCCTTGGACGCTGTGGCGAGAAAGTACTGCGTCATAAATGCCAGCGGTAGGGAGGCAATCGCGATCCAGGCCGCAGTGCGACGACCGGAAACTGCTAAGTTGAGCGTATTCATTTTTCAAGGTTCTCACTAAAGTGGAAGCATGCGGTGGAGGGCGCGGAACCGCGAAGCCTGCTGCGTAAGTTTTACGCGTTCGCAAGGACTATGAATTTGCCGCGGGCCCGTACGCCGCCAAACGTCTAACAATCAGTTGATCAGCACGACTGCAAGGGGGGTCAACTCAGGGTCATCCCTGTGAGTTCGCCCTCATTCCGCCACTGTGCCAAGAGCGCGTTAAAAGCGTTGATGCCTGGACCGTAAGGCAAGTTCTGCAGGTTCTCGTCTTGCCCCTCGTGATTGAAGAATCCGGGCGTACACTCGGCCAGAAAGTCGTTTCTCGCTTGGTTAGTGGTTTGAATAATCTCCTGAACCCAAGCCTCCTCTGCTTCTGCGGATACTTCTACCGTCCGAAAATCGCTGTTCAGCACGCTTGCGATGATGTACGACACATGAATTGCAAGATCATCAAACATCGACGTAAAGTTTGGTGATAGAGCGTTTTGATTGATACCGATGGTGAACCAGTTAGGGAAGTTATGGCTGGAGATACCATGCAGCGTTCGGAATCCATTTTTCCAGTGATCGAAAAGCGACGTCTCATTCCGGCCAATCGTGCTGAAGTCAACACGGCGATGGGGCGCTGAAGTAGCTTCGAAACCAGTCGCAAATACGATGCAATCAACTTCGTATTCTGTGTCCCCCGCAACCAGGCCTTTTTCAGTCACCCGCTCGACCCCCTGCGTGTCTGAGGTGTCAATCAGATGTACGTTAGGTCGGTTAAAAGTGTCGAGGTACTGATCGTTGAACGTTGGGCGCTTACAGAATTGCCGATACCAGGGCTTGAGTATCTCCGCCGTATCCTTGTCGTTTACAAGTTGCTCAATTCGGTTACGAAGCTCGTTCATCTTCTCGAAATCGGCAATCTCTGAGCGGAGCATGATCTCCTCCAGATTGAGATCCCCGTCTTCCGGATCCCGGCTCATCAAGGCGTTGCCTAGGCGCCGTACTATGTCTGTCCAGCCATCGGCAACTAAGTCTTCTGCGGCGGGTTCACCCTGCAAAATCGCAGCAAAATTCTGGCGCCTTTGTCTTTGCCATCCAGGTTCGAGCGATGTGTACCAAGCCTCGTCCGTCGGTTTGTTTCCGCGAAGGCCCACGGAGGAGGGCGTGCGTTGAAACACATAAAGTTCTTTTGCACTTGCACCGAGGAACGGTACGCACTGAATCGCGGTTGCTCCCGTTCCGATGATCGCAACACGCTTATCCGCCAATTTGGTCATGCCACCCTTATGATTGCCACCGGTGTAGTTGTAGTCCCACCGGCAGGTGTGAAAAGTGTGTCCCTTAAAGGAAGTGATACCAGGGATACCAGGTAGTTTTGGACGGCTTAAGGGCCCCGTGCCCTGTATAACGAAGCGCGCTCGAATGCGGTCGCCGCGATTAGTTGACACGCTCCATCGGGATTCAGTCTCGATCCAGCGGATTTCTGTGACCCGGGTCTGAAACAATGCCTTTTCATAAAGGCCGAAGGAGTCGGCTATCCGTTTGCTGTGCTCGAAGATCTCGGGCGCAAAGGAGTACTTTTCTTTCGGCATATAGCCGGTTTCTTCGAGCAAGGGAAGGTAGCAATAGGCATCAATATCGCATTGCGCGCCGGGATAGCGGTTCCAGTACCAAGTGCCGCCGAAATCGGAAGCTGCGTCAACAATGCGGAAGTTCACAACGCCTCGCTCGGTAAGACGCGCACCGGACATGAGTCCACTGAATCCGGCGCCGATGATCACCACATCGGTATCGATCGAAAGAGCGTCACGAGACATCGGCGTCTCAACATACGGATCGTCTTGTTCGAATTTGGCGTGATCGCCAGATACTTCGGTGTACTGTTGTGTACCAGCCGTATTTATCCTTCGGTCGCGCTCGAAGACATATTTTTTACGCAGGGCTTTAAGATCGAAGTCTAGGTCTGAGGCCAGCCTTTCAAGAAGTGGATCGTTATTGGTCATTGGATGCTCCACCCGGAGTATGTGGATTGGTTGTTGCTCATTGCCAATAAGATAACAACAGTTATAATAATAAGCAAACGAATACATCTGACCCCCGCCGACCACTGCCTATGTAGTATGGCAGTAGAGCCCGTTGCTATGACCGATCCGCGGCAACGAAAAGTAATTTACGGGTAAAAACGGCTAACGAGAGGCAAAGAACCATGGCACCAGGAAGACTAAAAAGCACTCTAGGCAGTCTGGTTAGCGGAGCAATCATTGTTTGCGTAACAGCTTCGAATGCCATGGCACTTGATGAGGAAGAAGAGACGCTTAAGGGTCTTCAGGCAAAGGCAGAGATATTGATTGATCGCTGGGGCATAGCGCATATCTACGCGCAGAATGAACGTGACGCCTTTTTTTTGCAGGGCTACAACGCGGCCAGAGATCGCCTATGGCAGATCGATCTTTGGCGACGACGAGGTCTCGGTCTTTTGGCAGAAGTATTCGGAAAAAAGTATGTACTCCATGATCGTGCGGCTCGCTTATTTTTGTTTCGGGGTGATATCGACAAGGAGTTTGCCGCCTACGGCCCAAACGCGAAAAGTACAATCGAAGCGTTCACAGCCGGTATCAACCAATACATCGACAGCCTTGAGGAGCATCCTCAACGCATGCCCGTGGAGTTCGCGCTGGCCGGGTATACACCACAGCGGTGGAAGGCGAGTGATATTGTTCGAATAAGAACACACGGCATCGCTCTGAATGCCGCGTTTGAACTCCAGCGCGCAAAAACCCTATGTGATCACGGCGAAGAAGCAGAAGCACTTCGTGTACGTCTTCAGCCACCCTGGAAAGTTCGAAAGCCCAACGGCCTAGAACTGTGCGATTTGCCCATTGAGATTGTATCGACCTATGGTCTAGCGCGCCGGGCCTTACTTGATGTCACCGATCTTCCCCAGGCACCCGGCGGAAGCAATAACTGGGCAGTAAGTGCCTCCCGGTCCTCAACAGGACGGGCAGTGATTGCTAACGATCCGCATCGTCCGCTCAGCTTACCGTCCCTGCGCTACTTATCTCACGTAGAGGCACCAGGTCTTCGTTTTGCAGGTGCTGGTGAGCCGTTTACTCCGGGGGTGTCGATTGGACACAACGGAAACATCGCCTTCGGCCTCACCGTGCAGTTTGTCGACCAGGAAGATATCTACATATATGAACTCCATCCAGAAAAAGATGATCACTATCGATACAAGTCCGGGTGGAACCGGTTTACTGAAATTATTCAGCACATTCCTGTAGGTGGCGCTGATCCGCAAGAGATCAGGCTTCAGTTCAGTCGCCATGGGCCAATCTTGCACCTAGACCTCAAAAAACGACGCGCCTATGGAATCCGTTCTATGCAGCTTGAGGTAGGAACAGCACCCTACCTCGGTAGCCTAAACTTTCTGAGAGCGAAAGACATCAATGGAGCTGTAGCCAGCCTCACCTCTTGGGGTGGGCCCGGCGAGAATATGGTTTTTGGCGATACCTCGGGTCAAATAGCGTGGCAGGTCGCCGCCTTCGTGCCGCAGCGTCCTAATTGGGATGGCCTGCTGCCGGTGCTGGGTTCCGGCGACTATGAATGGGACGGATACATTAGAAGCGATCAACTTCCGGGTGTGGTTCAGCCTGAATCTGGCATTCTAGTTACAGCCAATGAAATGAACTTTCCCGATGGTTACCCCTATGCGGAGAGAAAGACCGGCTTTGAGTTTGTGGATTCGGCGCGCGCTGAGCGAATTCGAGAGGTGCTTCAGGGCCACGGTAAAATTCCATTTGATATACATCTCGAACTGCAGAACGACTTGCTCTCCGTTCCGGCCAGAGACTTGATCACACGGCTTCGGACCGTCGACCCAACGGAAGCTGAAGACAAGAGGCTCATTGGAAGGTTTCGCGGCTGGGATTTTCGTATGGTCGAGAACTCACCGGCCGCCGCCTTATACGCCTTTTGGATGCGCCGAACCCTACCGGCAGCGATTTATGCAGCACTTCTACAAGAGTCTCCACCTAGCGGATTCACCATACATATGGTGGTTGTACGAGACATTCTTCGAGACGCGTCAACGGCGACGAACGGAACACTAGATCGGGCTTCACTCGATGCGATTCTGCTGCGTAGTCTGCGCGATGCGGCTGAAAAACTCGCTGCTTATCAGTCAACTGAAAGTGTCGGACAGCGGTGGGGAGACATACAGTCTTTGGACCTAAAACATACGCTGCACTCACTCTTAAGAAACAATGGATACGACTGCCCCCAGGCTTATGGCCAGTCAAGAGGCGGTAGTCAGCATACCGTTGATGTCACTTACTCGGGACACGACTTCAAGGTCAAGGCGGGCTCAGCCCCAAGGATCGTCGTCGATGTAGGTGAGTGGGACAACACCAAAGTTATGAATCTTCCAGGTCAGTCGGGCGACCCTCGCAGCGAACACTACTGCGACCTCACCGTACCGTGGCGTAATGGCGAATACGTCCCGCTGCTGTTTTCCCGCGAGGCCGTGAAGGCCGCTGCGTCACAGAGCCTGACGTTTCACCCCGCCAGGGTCGATTTAAGATAACAATAATTATTTTTATAATTCTTGTAATATAACAACAGTTATGTAAACATTTGGTCGATGGCAAAATAGTCGACTTCAGACCAGTCCGGTTTAGTGTCCGGTAGGTTTGGTGTTATTCAGTTCGCATAAAAAAATAACGTACGTTATGTTAATTAAGAAAAACCGGAATAACAGCGTTTACGCAATATATAAAAACACCTCGGAGGTGCTGCAAATGAAATTTGTTCCATTCGTCGGAAATAGCGTTGCCGTAGCCATTATCGCCACATCCTATTCGCTTGCTGTTACGACTCCGGCTGCGGCACAAGGTATTGGAGATTCGGGGGCTAACCGACGAACTATCGAGGAAGTTATCGTCACGGCTACCAAGCGGGAACAGTCTCTTGAGGAAACCCCTATCGCGATTACCGTAACCTCTGCTAAAACCTTAGATGAAGCGAAGATTCAGGACATCATTGATTTGCAGTCGGTTGTACCTTCGCTACGAACCTCTACGGATCAGAGCACTTCCGCAACCAGTTTCTTCATTCGTGGCTTCGGCAACGGAGCAAATGACGTAGGAACGGAGCCCTCAGTAGCTGTTTTTGTGGACGGCGTATATCGATCTCGCACAACCGCTTCCCTGGGTGATTTTCCGAAGCTTGAACGTATCGAAGTGCTCAAGGGACCACAGAACACTCTATTCGGGAAAAATGCGTCTGCGGGTGTTGTGAACATGGTTACCAGCAAAGCCAGCTTCGAGCAGGAGGGCTATGTAGAGGGCATCTTCGGTAACTACAGCAGTGCAATTGTGAAGGGTTACTACACCAATTCTCTCTTGGACGAAAAACTTGCGTTTAGCTTTGGGGGAGGCTTTAACCAGCGTGATGGCTATGCTGAAAATATCGCTGGCGGGAGTGACATAGGCGAGCGCAACCGCCACAACGTGCGTGCTGAACTACTATTTCAGCCTTCCGCTACGCAGGAATGGCGGCTGATCATTGACCACGATGATCTTGATGAGGTGTGTTGTTATTCCGCGAACCTGGTGAGTGGCGATTTCGGCGACGTGATCGAGCTTTTGGGCGGTGAAATTGCCGCGGAGCGTCCCTACGACTACCGAGTAACCGCGAACGAAGATCCATCTAACATAGCTCGCAATACCGGCGTGTCTTTACAGGGTGACATTGCAATTAACGACACCCTAACGTTGACTAGCATCACAGCCTACCGACAGAACCAGACACGCTTGTTTAACGATTTTGATTACACATCGGCTGATCTCACAAACGCAACCAACGAACTTGACATCAATACCTTCACGCAGGAGCTTCGACTGACCTCTTCCTTTGATGGACCTATCAACTTTCTTATCGGAGGCTTTTACTTCGACGAAGACATCGAACAGCAGACCGGCATATTCTATGGCGATGACTTCCGCGACTACCTGAGTTTTCTTGCTGGCCAGCCGTTTACCTTCCAAAGTTCCATTGAGGAATTGATCGGAATTCCCATAGGCACCTTTCATCAGGGTGGCCAAGGCACTCTTGATACGGGGACTATGGACAACCAAACTATCACGCTGTACGGCCAGGTCGACTACGAATTAACGTCTAAGCTAACGGCAACCGTTGGGCTCGCGTATCTGGATGACAGTAAAGAAGTCACCCTCTCTCAGCTGAATACCGATGTGTTTTCAAACACGAATCTTGGACCCGAGCTTCTGCCCTTGCAGTTTCTTGCTCAGACCCTCGCATTTCCCAACGCGGTCGAGAACGGTGAATCCGATGACGATAATGTCGACTACACCCTTCGCCTTACTTATGCAATCAACGACTTCGTGAATGTATACGGAAGTTTTGCAACAGGATACAAAGCCAGTTCTTGGGTCTTGGCGAACACATCAGCTCCGACCGAGGAGACTTTACAGCAGTTGTTTCCAAGTGGCGTGGGACGACCCTTTAACCAAGTAGTAGGAACCCGGTTTGCTGATCCGGAAGAGGCAGAGGTCATTGAGCTGGGCCTTAAGGCGAGTTTTAACACCGGCTACGTAAATGTCGCCGCGTTTGACCAGAATATTGAGAACTTTCAGTCGAATATTTTTGATGGGCAGGGGCTCGTCCTTGCTAACGCTGAGGAACAGTCCGTTAGAGGCATTGAGATCGATGCCCGATGGTCACCGTCAGAGTCGCTCGACATTGTGGCCGCACTAACTTTTTTGGATCCAGAATTCGATGAGTTCACGAACAGCATTGTTGGCGACATATCGGGTACCACGCCTTCCAACATAAGCGAGCTTGCCTCCACAATCGCCGTCACCTATAGCTACAGCGTTCAGGGGATTGATAGCTATGTGCGCTTAGACTGGCAGTACGAAAGCGCTACCGATCTTCGAGAAGGTGGCAATCTAAATCCTGAGAATGCCATCCTTGATTCTGTAGGGCATCGCGAGCGTGAGGTGAATACGTTCAACGCAAGCGTCGGTGCCACTCTTGGGCGGTGGGACATATCGCTTTGGGGGCGGAATATATTCAATGATGAGTACCTGGTCGCTGCTAACCCATCAGCGGCGCAGCCAGGTATTTTCAACGGTAACCCGAGCCAGCCTGCCACCTACGGCATGAGCGCTCGCCTTAACTTCTAGCTTGGTAGCTTGTGCCAGGATCGCGCTTATGCTGTCACGCGCTCGCGCTCCTGGATCTTGGCTGGAAGCAGAGCTCGGCATGTATTTCACAAGCAGCAGGCGTTCATAGAAAAAGTGAGTTCACAGACAATCGACCGCAGGGAGCTTATTGCCCGGGCCACGATTGGGGTGATTGAAGATCGGGGATTGCCCAATGCATCACTGCGTGCGATAGCGCGACGGGCGGGTTGCACTACGGGGGTTCTGACACACTATTTCAACAACAAAGATGATCTTATTGAGCAAGCACTTTTGCTGGCGCTCGCGGATCTGGAGAAAGAGTGGGATCGCGCGAGCGAGGAAACGAACGTGGTTTCTGCATTGCGGTCCTTTTCATACTCGCAAATGCCGATCGATGCACGCCTAGGTCGAAAATGGTCAGCGTGGCAAGCGTTTGTTCAAAAGAAAGGCCGCTATGGGAAAGTCGCACGGAAACTTGTGTACATGCAGCGAGAGAGCCGTCGCAAACTGTCGTCGCTGCTGGCGCGTGGACAACAGCAAGGAGTGATTCGTGCCGATATCGCATTTGATGAACTTGTGGATCTTTGGAACGCCACTGTTAGTGGCCACAGCCGTCTATCGCCATACCAGGCAGGAGCTTTGTCCAGGAGTAAAGTCAATCACCTTATCGATACTCAGCTCGAACTTTTGCGTGATCGCACGTACTAGATACAACCGGAGGGTAGCGGGCCAACGAACCTTTGATTGGCGCGTGGATTTCTCATCCACTTCTAGGTCCCTAACTATAGGAATGGGCCACCGTGGCTAAATATGTGCTCTACGGAACTGAGATGTCGTACTTCAGTGGAAAGGCGCGATCCTATCTTCGTTGGAAGGGTGTGGATCTCGAGGAGCGGCTCGCTGACCAAGAGTTCTATGAGCACGTTTGCATTCCAAAAATCGGTCGGCGTGTCATACCGGTGACGCTACTGCCGGATGGTTCAGCACTGCAAGACACGACTGAGCTCTTTGATTTCTTTGAACAAGCGCATCCGTGTCCCTCGTTTTCTCCCGCAAACCCACAGCAGCGGTTTCTAGCGAGCTTGCTCGAACTTTGGGCTGACAACTGGCTATTGATCCCAGCTATGCATTATCGCTGGGAATACGACGCAGAGGTGAATTGCCTCGACTTTGGGATGGATCTCTTTCCCTTGTTGCCTGTGCAACAACAGATAGCGGTTGGACATAAAGCGTCAACCCTGTTTCGCGGTGCATTGCCGCTCCTGGGTGTACATCCGCACAACAAAGAACGAGTAGAGCGGAATTGGAAAGCCGTGCTCTCGGAACTGGATGCGCATTTCCGCCAAGTGCCTTTCCTGTTGGGCGAGAGACCGACCATTGCAGACTTTGCTCTCACGGGTGCGCTATTTGCTCACATGTACCGCGATGCCACCGCAGGTACTTTAATGAAAAAAGAGGGTCTTGCTGTCGCTCGTTATGTCGAAAAGATGATTGCACCCCGAACAGTTGTATCAGGGGACTTCCCAGAGAGTCTCGAAGTTTTCCCAACTCTGCTTCCTCTACTTAGACGAATTATGAGTGAGCAGATACCAGTGGTCGTAGACGCAGCAGAGAGGGTATCCATATGGCGGCAAGAAAATCCCGGTGCGGAAATCCCTCGCATTATGGGCACGCACTCATTTGTTTTTGAAGGAGCCACAGAAGACCGCGCTATTTTTCCTTATTTGTTATGGATGGCGGAAAGAACCAAGTTTTTGTACGAGCACTTTCTTGCGGAAGAGCCAGAATTAGCGGGTGCTCTGGTCCCAAGGATCGGAGGTGAGGTACTGGATGCCCTGATAATCAAGGATCCTGTAGCGATGAAAAATCATGAGATAGTATGGCGCGATGAGCTATAGCGTTCGCTTCTGAGCGATACAAAGAAAGGAATAAATCGATGAGCAAGTCGGTGGGAAGACCGCTGGGTGAATACGACGTCAAGCGGAAGGAGATTGCAGCAGCAACCTGGGCCGTTATCGCTCAGAGCGGAATCAAAGGCGCTTCCATGCGCGCTATCGCACGCGAGGCGGGCTATACGACGGGTACCCTCGTTCACTATTTTTCCAATAAGGATGAGTTGCTTGAATACGCAGTTAGCCAGGGTTTTGAGCAACTCGAGGCGCGTATTGAGAGCGCGATGAAGCAAAACAACGCGCTAGAGTCGTTGCGGGACATTGCACTGAGCACCTTACCACTAGATGCTTCAGCCCGCGGTTTGATCTCTGCCTGGCAGAGCTTCCTGGCTGCCTCCGAGAACAACCCTGGCATGGCGGAAAAGATTCGCAAGATTCTTGGCGCAACGCACAAGCAGGCAACGAAACTCGTACGACGTGGTCAAGAATTGAATGAAATTCGAGACGATTTTACGGCGGAGGATCTTGCGGATCAGGTCAATGCTATGAACGATGGCCTTGCGCGCTTAGCATCCTACGAACCCAAAAGACTGTCAGCAAAACGTCTGGTGAAAATTGTCGATGCGCAACTCCAACTGCTCAGAAAAGAACAGCAGCAATCTCCTAGTGTGTATAGAAAATCAAAGAAAGCGCGATGAGTCTCGCGACGGTAAACCCTGAGTTTCGGGACGCTTTCCGCCATAAATTCTTTCCTCCAATTCACATTCCTGCGGTCTTGTGGCTGGCTCGAAGGTTGGTACGTTTCCAATCACCGGGCACGGTTGACGGGACTTCGGTTGAGAACATCAATATTGACGGCAAGCCCGCTCGTATCTATCGAACCGAGAAGCCCAGTTCTGGCGCAGCGGTTATGATTTTTCATGGAGGCGGGCTGATCGGTGGCGCGCCGGAGCTCAACGATTGGTGGGCAAGCTGGATGGCTCTGTGCTTGCGTGCCGTGGTGGTGTCGCCTTCGTACAGCTCAGCGCTAGATAATCCCGCTCCAGCGGCTATCGATGACTGTTTCAATGCCTGGGAGTGGTTACACGGCTCCGCTAAGTCGCTTGGCATCGATCAGGACCGTACGGCGCTGGCCGGTGTTAGCGCTGGCGGTGGTCTCGCAGCATGTCTTTCGCAACGCTTGCGCGACGAAAACGCACCGGGACCAAAAGCTCTGCTCATGCATTATCCAATGTTGGATGATCGAACATGCTTGAGGCGCGACCTGGATAAACACAGACACATCATGTGGAATAACCAAAGTAACAGGGTAGGGTGGACTCACTATTTGGGACAAGATCTTTTAGGCAGTGACTTGGTGCCACACTACACAGTCGCTGCTCGATGTGAAGATCTCAGTGGGTTGCCGCCCACCTGGCTCGGCGTGGGAGACATCGATTTGTTTTATGACGAAGGATGCGCCTACGCTGTGCGTTTGCAGGATGCAGGTGTGCCCTGCCACTTAGAGGTTGTACCGGGCGCGCCTCACGGATTCGATTATTTTGCGAAGGACCATAGCATCGTGGAGCGCTATCAACGTAACGCTTTATTCTTCGTTGCCAAACATCTTAACGTCGAAGCGGTTTGCTAGCTGCCGGTGAAGGCATATTCTTCAAACAGAAAAAGTTTGGTGGCGCGCCACACGTTTAATGGTGTCCAGTCATAGGTAAGGATAGTTTTCCACTAGGGCATTAGTCTAGTTGGATCATCAGCGTAAGGGCTTCGACTTACATATGTTTAGCGGTAAACGATTTTATTGTGGCCAATGACTCGGCTGCTTCTGGCACTGGCAGCGTTTGCCAGACGTGGACCAGGCCCTCTTTCACATGAAGCTCCACGTGAACACCGCTGGATATTGCCTTTTCGGCAAGCTTTTTTGAGTCGGAGAGTAAGACTTCTCTGGTTCCGCAAAAAATTAGCAAGGGCGGAAGAGCGGTGAGATCGGCAAACAGTGGCGATGCGATGGGATTCTCGAAGTTACCCGGCGCGTAGGCCGAAGCCATCTCTCGCAGCTTTTCTTTCGTCAACATCGGATCGTCCGCAACACCAGGAACCTGTGTGTCCCCAGAGCAGGTTAAATCTACCCAAGGCGAGAACAAGCACGCGCAGGCAGGGAGAGACTCATCTCGAGACTTCAGCGACAGCATCGTTGCTAGTGATAAACCGCCACCCGCCGAATCGCCTGCTATCATTATTTGCGACGTACTTATCCCTTCATCAATTAGATACTGATACGCTTTTACGGCGTCATCCACCGCTGCGGGGAAAGGATTTTCTGGTGCTAGCCGATAATCGATGACCAGGACCTGCGCTTCTGTGACTTCTGCTATGCGGCTGCACAGCTCTCTGTGCGTTTTCTTACTGCCAATGATGTAACCGCCACCATGAAGATAAAGCACTGCGCGGGTGTTACGGCTGTTTGCGGCGGTAATCAAATCTGCCGCTAGTCCGTCGATAGAGATCGGATTCACGTTCGCTGTCACCGGTGGCGTCAGCTGTTCCATCATTTCTTCGAAGCCAGATCGCATTTCGTCTATCGTCGCCACCTCCACATTGACTTGTTCCACCATCACGGCGACCAATTCTTCGTGCTCTCTGCTGGGCATAGATATTCTCCTTAGCTTTCGTGTCACTTACCGTACAACCGCGAGCCCCAAGGCCAAGCGTAGGTTCTTGGTTCTCTTAAGCAGCGCGATGAGGTCTCAGCAATCCATCCTCGTCGACGGCCAAAAAAATTTCCCTGGACCTAGTGCGCCAACCTGCACCCCGAGCCAGGCCTCATGCTGCACGCTGCGCAGCATCAAAAAACAACGGTTGCTCAACCGATGATCAAAATTACAGCTTTTCTCCGTCTGCGAATCGCTCCGCCAGTTCATCCATATCCCAAGCTGTGGCCGGTTCCTTTCTGACCATGGGCGATCTTGCTTGGAACGAATGCGCGAAGACCGCGGAGAACTCCATAGAAATTCACCCCAAGGGCCCAAGCCCAGTCTTCAAGCGATTGCTCCCAGATCAGCATTCCCAGATGTCCAGAGCTACTAGCGATGCCCGCGTTATTACACAGAAGGTGGATCGCGCCAAACCGATTGGTTGCCACTCTCTCCAAGTCTTTGTCGGATTCGTCAGACATAACATTGGTGAGGACTCCAATAACGTCGGCGTGCCGACTTCGCAGTTCCGCTACCGCGCAATCTAAAGCCCGCTCTTCAATGTCGGCCATTACGACATGCATTCCTTGATCGCTAAGAGCAGAAGAAAGAGCAGCACCAATTCCGCTAGCGGCACCGGTAACTACAGCTGTTTTTCCAGAAAGGATGTCCATCAGGAACCAATGGGCTGTGAGCGCATATTTTGCTTATTATAATAACAGATGTTATATTTAATCAAGAAAGGGGATTACGATTGCCCGAAGAGAATACTTCCGGCCTGCCCTTCGATAAAAATTTAATATAACTGTTGTAATATAAATAAATGCAAACGACTGGGCGACCTACTGGACGCTCGTGCTTTGTGAATAGGAAATCCTGAGAGAGCCTTATGAAAATCGCTATCATCGGTGCTGGTATAGGGGGGCTGCTCGCCAGTCACGAACTCACCAAACTCGGCCACGAGGTCGAGATTTATGAAGCAACTGATCGTGCTGGAGGGCGGGGACGACGAATGCAACGTCCCGGTACCGATGATTGGGCTGATGTTGGATCTCAGTACTTTATTGGCAGCTACGACAACATTCTCCGTGTTATTGACGAGCTTGGGTTGGGAAACAAAAAACGCCAGGTAAAGGGGAGCGTACGCTTTTTTACCGGTCCTAGTCCCGAGCAGTCATTTAAGTTCAATCCTAAGAGGCCGTGGTTTAGGGCTGGTGGCGTATTCGATAATCTTTCTTACTATTGGTACGCGGGAAAGATGCTGCTTACCAACAAGAGCGCGAGATACGCGCCTTCTCCGCGAGGTGTGAAAGTGGATGACGTCCTTGCCGAGGAGAGCACCGGAAGTCAGTTCGTACGTGACTATCTCCTGCGCTTCGGTACCAGAATGGGACTGCTTAACGATCTCGAGCACAGCAAGGTACATGCGCTCCACATTCAGCATCAGCTTGCGAGTTTTGGCACAAACCCGACGATTACTCTTGAAGGCGGCACTGCTAGCTTACATGCGGAACTTGCGCAACGGGCGACCATTCACTTTGAGACCCCGGTAGAGGCTTTGATTGAAGAGAGCGGTACGGTTTCAGGGATGAAGCTAGTAAACGGCACAAATGTCGCGACAGATCACGTTGTCGTTGCGGCCAACGCAGTGCATGCAGCTAAATTGATTCCGGACACCTGGGCCCTGGAAAGGAGCTATTTTTCGGCTCTAGAACAGCCGCCAACCATCATCGTGTCCTTGTTCTTGAATGACGCGTTGCCCGAGGACGACATCTTGTCTTATTGCCTACCCTGGGATAGTAATACGCACGTCAGCTACTGTACGGACGCAAACCAAAAGGGCACAGGTAACACCCCATCGGGGAAGACGACTCTACAAGCGTGGATCGTCAATCCTAAAGCTGCATCCTTGGCAGGCCGTTCCGACGAGGAAATCGTTAGAATCGCGCGGCAGGACATTGCGCCTTACCTGCCTCACGTGGATAGCATGATTGAAAATTTTGCGATTACACGACATCCACTCACGATCCCGCAGTTTTGGACCGGTCATAACGAGCGTACGCATGATTTTCTCGACTCCGTCGATCAGCGCAGCGGAGTATCGTTCTGCGGAGACTACATTTCGAATGGAAACATGGAGAGCGCTGCTTGGTGCGTGCAGCGATTAGTCACTCAGCTCCAAAAGCAAGCTGCGTCTTCGGCTGTTGGAAGCGACTCATCACCGGCGATAGCTTAGTAGAGAGGTGAGTCTTTAGGCAGGGTCACACGTTGTACTAGCCCAGATCGCGGCATAACTTCTACGGCAGGCCTGGAATGAAGATAGGAATAAGTCTTCGGTTCACGGTTCAGCTCCATTTTCCTGTGTAGACGGCTCTCTCTTTTTTAGGCAAGAGCTGCCGCTAGGCCATCTCGACGCAATTCAGGGCCGAGCTCCATATTAAAAATACCCGCACCTCCAAGGGTTTCAGACCAATCGGCTACCGCAGCGCGATCCTCACTCGCCAGTTGAAAGTAGACACTCTGCATACGTTGGAGGCGCCAAATTGTGTAAGGAAACGGTTGGCGCACGTACTCTTCACCCAGCAGAGGAACTGCGATGTCCTTGCAGATTCGGGGCAGCGCATCACCAGACCCTAACCCGCTTGAGCTAACGAGGTTTTCGATCTCCTATCACCCGTCTCGACGTAGAGAGCAGGCATTACCCTAGTGCCGATTCCGCGGGGAATCCGCCACAGTAAGTCATAGAGCGGCAGGTCTTTCTCTTGATAGTAGAGGTCTTTGTAATTCAGATACCCGCGCAACTTGGCGGAAAAGTGCGAGGATAGCCCACCATACATCTGATACTGATTTTTCATTTTTAAAACATCAGTGGGAGAGGCGCTGGCCCTGAGAAGTTCCGAACGCCTACTGGGAGTCAGCGTGTAGTGTTCTAGTACCGTTCCAAGACGTTCCGCGGTCCAGTCCCAAACCTTCGAGCGTGTTCAGCTCGCTAAGAAACCGCGTAACGTTGGGCGAGCTGTTTGTATCTCGATGAGTAACGAGCCAACAAGTCTGGGCCCAATCCGAAGGAGGCGGTATGACTTGGACTAGGTTGTGTTTTCGGGCGTCATGCTCAGTACAGAATGCGATCCCTAGGCCGCTGTGCAAATGCTGCTGAACGCAGTCATAGCTATCACTGGTAATGGCCCAACGCGACGCTGGAATGTTGCGATTGGCCCAGCCGATATGGCCAGCTGTTGTGACTGGATCGTTGTATCCGACAAACCAGTGATTTTTAAATTCAGAAATTTTTGAAGGCAAACCATAGGTACGAGCGTAATGATGCGAAGCGTACAGACCAATGCGAACCTTCGTAAAATCTCGAACGATGAAGTGCTGGTAGCCAGGTCTAGGACCGGTAACAGCTGCGATATGCGTCTCGCCGTTTTGCACGCCAACCAAATCGGGGTCTAAAACGTGCTGAATCACGTGCTTGCAGCGAACTCCGGGACAAGCGTCTCGAAAACGCTCGATAACCGGTTGGAGTAAGCTGGATACGGTGTTCGATCCGGACACTACCAACACACTTTCAGTGTTCATATGGGCAGCCGTGCGGCTAACAAAGTTGTTAAACAGCGCGTCAGCGGAACTTGCCACATTCATTAAGTCACGCCCCACCTCGGTCGGTGAGTATCCGCGGTCGTGTCGAACAAACAACTTTTGACCCAATTCCCGCTCAAGAGCGTCTATATGGCGCGCTACCGTAGCCCGGTGGTAGCCTAATTCGGCGGCGGCGCGGCTGACTGTACCTGCCCGCGCGACTATGTAGGCTATTCGGATATTGTCCCAACAGACCATGACTAACGCTCTCCCCCGAACGTTGATTTGGCAGACTAAGTACTCTTTCCATTATTAGAGTATTGGGTTTAGCAAAAGGGACTCAGTGTCCTGACGCAACGCCCCCTGTGCATGTATGCACAGCTAAGAAAACTAGGTGACGGAGACTATTTCGCGAAGTAGAGCAGGCTCTGTTTCCATTCTGGCACCCAGCAAACGAAGATATTTGATAAATGCCTGGGTTTTTGGCGTCCGATGGGTATTCCCGTGAGTAACCGACCAAACTGGCACTGGTGGTACCGCCAGATTAGGGGCTATCTGGATAAGCTGGTCATTGTTCTCCGCTATAAAAATGGGTAACACGCCGACACCAATACCCTCGAAAACAGCTCTGAATACAGAAAGGTGGTTCGTACTACTGTAGGAGATACTCCAATGCTGCGACTTGAGGCTGCTTAATAGGGCGCGCAACCAGCTATTAGGTTCGGACATACCCAGCTCATCCACCAAGGCAAATTTGTGCCGCCCGAGTGTTTCTTCGGTGGTGGGCAAGTCAACGCGCTCGAGATAGCACTTATGTGCGTACAGAGCATTTTGTACGTTCAGAAGTGGCACAACGACATAGTCTGGAGTCGTTGGTTTTGGACCTGCACAGACGCTCAGATTCACATCGGCCAACTCCAATTTCGGAACGCCGTCTACTATTTCATGGCGAACATTGCAGTATTCATGTTCTTGCCGAAAGAGCTCCGCTGCCTTGACCACCATCGTTGACAAACCAAGCGGCGAAGAAACGGAAATTTCGCCGGTGACGCTGGTCTTACCGTTTCGAAGAGAGTCGAACAGAGTGCGGTATTCACTCAGCACTCGTTCCCCCACCGCCAGAAAGCTCTCACCTGAGTCTGTCGGGGTGCAGCCCTTGTGGTGTCTGTGAAAGAGAGCGAAGCCCAGATGATTCTCCAAGGCGTCAACGTGTCTCATCACTGTGGCGCGATGAATTTCGAGAGCTTCGGATGCTTTAGAGATCGATCGATACTTTGCCACAAAATATACGGATCTGAATTCGACCCAGTATTCAACAATCTCGGATCGCTCTTGCGGAACGCTTTTTTTGGGGGCTACTAGAGGCATGCGAGTCAGGTCTTGGTGGTGCTCATTACTCCGGTCACGATTGCTAAAGCTATGCTTGAACCCCTCCGAGCACCCTGGGGTCTTCTCGGGCTCTGATTTCGGAAACACCGCATTAGATGTTTAACGCTTACGATCTTACGACGCGATAATCGCTGGCAGCGCGATGGGGGAATTCAGCCTTGTCGATATTAGATTGCTTTGGTGAGCGTACGTTCCCTCGTGGCCAAGTTCGATAGCTGTCGCAGTGTCGCTAGGACCCCGCGATCCTCTCGATTCCACTTGACTTTTTATGCCGCAGCTTTAATCTGACTACGCTTGTAATCATAATATCAATAGTTTAGACATGAAACGATTTTTGAAAGATCCGCTTGTGTTCTTTGCCTCGGCCGCGAGCGCGGTCTTTTTATTTTGGGCTGGCCTCGGTGCAGATACAGGCCGCGAGAGAGAGATCGTCGTAAGTCAAACGACCCAGTCTTCTCTTGTTGCCAAATGGCAGCGAGATTTTGATCGCCTTCCTACCCAAGCTGAGTTCACAGGGCTCGTGCAGCGCTGGCTAATGGATGAGATTGCGATTAGGGAAGCAATGGCCCTGCAGCTAGACCGAGATGACCCGATCATTCGTCGCAGACTAATTCAGAAGCTCGACTACTTCCTGGACGCGCAAGCTTTTGGCGAAACCACGGAGCAAGAACTGCGAGCCTACTATCTAGAAAACTCCAGCAACTATTTGCGGCCGGCAAGATTTACCTTTTCTCACTACTTTTTCAGTCAAGAGCGTCGCGACGACCCTTCTAAAGACGCTTTAGATGCCTTAGCGGAGGTCTCTAACGGTAAGGAAATCGCTGGCGATTCCTTCATTCAAGCCAACACCTACTATGATTCCACCGCCCGACAGATCCGAGAAGTGTTTGGTGAGGAATTTACTGATGCGCTTAGTGCCGCCGGTGAGGCGTTAAGTTCGCAGCCCGCAAGCGGTCCCAAGTGGGTGGGTCCCTTTGCGTCGCCTTTTGGGCAGCACGTTGTTCATTTGCGGTCCTTCACTGCCGAGACCGACGAAAGTTTTGAACAGGCGTACGACCAGGTTGCTGCAGACTTCGAAGTAGAGCGCAGACGAACGGCGAAGAACCAGGTATTTGCGTCGCTGCTCGAAAGTTATGCGGTGGTGCTTGAGTAATCGAGCCAGATTGAGTCGTTCACACCTTTATCTCTAAGCCAACAATCCTATAAACAATTCAGCAGGAACTTTACTACCCCATGTCTAAGCGAACCGGTTTGCTCACGGGTTTTGTCGTACTACTTGTGGCCGGATATTTTTTCGGTCGCCCTTATCTGATGACAATGCTTGAATTCCAAGAGCTTCAGAAGATTCAGGAAACGGCAATTACGCTCTTCGACGTTCCAGAAAAGATCCTTAGGGTGAACAACGAACTCGTCAATATTCCGACTCCGCGCCACCTGAAGAACTACACATCTGAAGACCCAAGCGCAACGCGCAACGCCTATTTCGGCGATCTTCACGTACATACGGCTTTGTCATTTGACGCGTTCGCATTTGGTACGACGGCGTCACCGTCCGATGCCTACCGTTTTGCACGCGGTGAAGTTATCGACCACCCATCTGGTTTCGAAATGCAGTTGCTTCGGCCACTCGATTTTTACGCGGTCACGGACCATGCAATGTTCTTGGGTGTGGTCCAAGAGGCTGCTGACACTTCCACGGCGTTTTCTAAGAACGAAATCGCTTCCTTTGTACACAATCTGAATAGTGGTGGAAACAACCACTGGACTGATCAATCACGACGCTACCTTGCATTCGCGCAATTCATACCCGGAATGCTGCGAGGGATTATGGAAGGTACGCTCGACCGCGGCGAAATAGCGGGCATCACTCAGGATGCCTGGCTCGATACCATCGACGCGGCAAATGAGCACTACAGACCGGGTTCTTTTACCACTTTTGTGGGCTATGAATACACGACCTCCAGCAATGACTTCGGAAATCTACACCGAAACGTGATTTTTGAGTCGACGGACAAGTTGCCGAAAGAACCTTTTTCGCGCTTTCACTCACAAAATCCAGAAGACCTGTGGGACTGGATGGACAGCCTTCGGGAGCAGGGAATTGAAAGTTTGGCCATCCCGCACAACTCTAATGGCTCAAACGGTCAGATGTTTAAGCTAAACGATTGGGCAGATAACCCCCTTACAGACGCCTATGCGGAACAAAGACTGAGAAACGAGCCCCTCGTAGAAGTCACCCAGGTCAAAGGTACCTCAGATACGCATCCGCTGTTGTCGAAAAACGACGAGTGGGCGGATTTTGAAATCAATCGCTATCGTATTGCGACGACGCTGCGCAGCGAACCTCGCGGTAGCTACGTTCGCGATGCTTATCTAAGCGGTCTCGATTTAGATCAGGCTGGTGTGTTGAATCCCTTTAAGTTTGGCCTGATTGGATCTTCTGATACGCACGTTGCGGCGCCATCTCTATACGAAAAAAGCTACCACGCTAAGGTTGGCGTTTTGGATTCAAACCCAGAGGATCGTGGCTCTGTACCGATGACGGGAGTACGGCGAGAATTGGCGGAAAATTTTACGCCAGATCTCACAACACAGGTCGACGGACGTACCTACGTGTCGGCTCGGGGCTTTGAGCAATGGGGGGCGTCCGGGCTGGCGGGCGTTTGGGCTGAGGACAACACTCGCGAGTCCATCTACGCCGCATTTCGTCGAAAGGAAACGTTTGCCACTACCGGACCACGAATAAAAGTACGCCTCTTTGCCGGCTACGATTGGCCCGACGACCTACTGGATTCAGACACGCTTCTAGCCGAGGCGTACGCGTCCGGCGTGCCCATGGGTGGGGATCTGTTCGCCGATGGTACGAAGGCGCCGGAATTCTTAGTTTGGGCGGTTGCGGACAGCCTGGGAGCGCCTCTTCAGCGGACACAGATTATCAAAGGATTAGTCCGCGGGGGTGAGCGTCGGGAAACGGTCTACGACGTTTCCTGCTCCGATCAGCAGGCGCCCGATCCAGAAACCCATCGCTGTGCAGACAACGGCGCGACCGTCGATCTAGCGGATTGCTCAGTCAGTCGCGATCGTGGCGCCGGCGAGTTAAAGGGGCTTTGGCGAGACCCTGAATTTAATCCAGCTGAGAAAGCTTTTTACTACGTACGCGTGCTCGAAAACCCCACCTGCCGCTGGTCAACATGGGATGCGCTAAGAATCGGCGTCCCTCCCAGACCAGACTTGCCAAAGACCATCCAGGAGCGAGCATGGTCCTCACCTATTTGGTTTGTAAACACCAATAACGATGAGGTTCGCGTTGCAAGCGCCGATTCTTAGATCGCTCACCCAGCCATCGACCTTTAGCGCGGGCGCAAGGATGCTCACCAAGCTGGTTGCAGTCAATTAGGAGACAGTGAGCCTCTGCGCATGTTATGAATCTTACCGTGGGCTTGTGAATACTGGTTTGCCCGACCCAGTTAGGTAGCAACCAATAACCAATAATTGATACTAGTTGCGAGAATGAGAATGAAACAGCAAAGGATGAGCGGCGCGAGCCGAAAGAAGACTATAAGTGCGTTCCTGTCTATAAGCTCGATTCTTCCCAGCGCGTTCGCGGCAGCTGAGGAGCTCGTTCTGGAGGAGGTGATGGTGACCGCGCAGCTGCGCGCCGAGTCTGCACTGGATGTGCCCGTTGCAATCTCGACCGTGGATGGCGAGCGAATTGGACAGCTTGCGATAACCAATCTTCAAGAGTTGACCACTTACATCCCCAACGTAAACATCAACAGCGGCGCACTAACACCGAACCTGTTCATTCGCGGGATCGGCTCGGGCACGAACGCGGGTTTCGAACAATCTGTCGGAATGTACATTGACGGGGTGTATGCCGGTCGGGCTGCGCTGTCGGCCGTACCGATCACGATGGACTTGGAGCGCGTTGAGGTGCTTAAGGGTCCGCAGGGTATTCTGTTTGGTCGAAACGCTATCGCCGGTGCGATCAGTATCACCTCCGCAAAGCCCAGTGAGGAATTCGAAGCATCCACGGAGGCACTCTGGTCGCCGGATCACAACGAGCAGCAGTACAACGTGATGATATCGGGACCTATTTTGGAAGGGGTGTCAGGTCGACTTGCGGTACGTTATGACTCGCTCGACGGCTGGTGGTCCGACGTTCTCGATGGTCAGCAAGGTCCAAACACAGAGAATATCTACGCGCGAGGAAGCTTGCGTTGGAACGCGTCTGACCGCATTACGGTGGATGCGAAGTACGAAAAAGGTAGCTTTTTCTCGCGTAACAACCCAATTGTCGTGTACCAATCGGACTTTGAGGGTCAGCAAAATTTCGCGGGTTCGATACCTTTTCCGGTCGTCTCGGAAAGAGATCAAGGCGCATCGGATTCACCGAATGATCGGGATGTAGATACGGACGTTTTTGCGCTCACCGTTTCTTGGGACGCAGACTTTGCGACGTTCACGAGTATTAGCGCTTACTCTGGCTACACACGCCTGGACCAATCGAACACGGACCTGGCCGCAACCGGGTCGCTGAATCGCACCGGAGATGAACAGTACGATCAATATAGCCAAGAGTTCCGCTTGGTCTCTAACAGCGAAGGAAGCTTAGACTGGATAGTCGGCGCCTACTATCAACACGCCGATCTCGAAGTGAGGCGCATCAATACGGCCTTAGATTTTGCTCTCTCCGGGCCCTTGTCAGCTCCCGCGCTCGTGGCGGCCCCAGGAGCCCAGGCTACCACTCAACTGTTTGACCAGGAGGCGGACTCGTGGGCTGTATTTGCCCAAAGCACATGGAATGTTTCCAATCAGCTACGGTTCACCGCAGGAGCCAGATACCAGGAAGAAAGCAAGCGTCTAGACAAGATTAACCCCTCAAACCCTGCCCTTGGTTTTCGAGCTGGGCCAAACATACTGTTCGCAAACCCCTTTACCAGAGAACTCACCGCGGACTTGCGTGCCCATACTTTTTTAGACCTGAAGCGCGATGATGATGATCTAACTTTCGTATTAAACGGACAGTGGTATCCGCAGAAAGACATGATGTTGTACGCCAGCGCCAGTACCGGCTTTAAGGCGGGTGGATTCGATGAATCCTACAGCGGTGCCGGTGAAACGGTTCGGCTGGCAGATCCCTTTACTGGGGAGCCCACGGGAGAGGTTGTTGCCGGTACCGATTCGTCAGTTCTCGAGTACGAAGATGAGAGCGTTTTGTCCTACGAGTTGGGCGCCAAGATGAAGTTGCTGGGAGGCGCCGCCGAAGTAAATGTGGCGCTCTTTCAGACCGAATACGAAGACTTACAAGTGAGTTCCCTGGTGGGCGATGTGTTCCGCGTCAGTAATGCAGGTGAGGCCACTAGTAGAGGCATAGAAGTAGATGGACGCGTCATACTATCAAGACGATTTACGCTAGCGGCTTCCGTCGCATGGCTTGATGCGAGCTATGACGAATTCGCGGGAGCGACCTGTACGATTCCCCAGGCGACAGATCCAGAAAACAATCCGGGCTGCCTGAGACCTGATGGATCAAACATCGCGGCAGGAGAATCCGGCGGTCAAGACCTAGCAGGAGAAACACTGACTTACGCCCCTGATTGGAGTGCCAACATCAATGCGGTTTACAAGGCACCACTGTCTCCGCGACTCGATTTGGTTACTTCAATTGACTTGAACTTCCGGGATGAGTTTTATTCCGCGTTAGATCTCGACCCCAGTACGGTGCACGATGCCTATAGCCAACTCAACATGAGGGTTGCGCTCGTCAGTACTGATGAGAAGTGGAGCGTCGCACTTATAGGTAAAAATCTTACCGACGAGGTTACTTACGCCTGGCGAAACGATGTGGCGGTTACAAATTCCAACAGCTACTTCGCAGTCGCGGAAAGACCGCTATCTATTGCCGTTCAAGGGCGCTATCTCTTTTAAGCTGAGATTGGCGCTGCTTTGGAGCTGTTTGCACAATCACTCAGTAGGCGAGATCTCAATCGCGTCTGATAATCCGTACAGGGTGCTCGTAGCCGCTAAGAGGGTGTCGATAGGAGTTACAAAACCTTCCTCAACCCAGTTATTCGCAAGATGGAGTAAGCCCCCAACTAAAGCCTTGCGCACTAGAATTCGAACTTCATAGTCATCGTGATGGATCGGTGTGTGTTCAGCATATTGTCCCGCAATCGAATCGATTGAGCGATCGAAGTAGCGAGATAGTGCAGGACCAACGGAGGCAAGATCTGTCAAGAATACCCGAGCAAGTTCCGGCTTCGATTTAAGCTCGAGAAAGAGAGTACGGTGGAATGCAACAATTTGAGACGGCCTATCCTTCGGGAACTCTTGGGCGGCTGCTAGGGCTTTGGAAAGTAGCTCTTGCAGTACCTGCTCGTAGCACGCGGTAAACAACTCCTCCCCATCATTGAAAGATTCGTAAAAATAGCGGCTTGTGAGTCCTGCTCGAGCACATATCTTGCGCACCGTTGCTCCGTGGTACCCCACTTCCGCATACACAGAGATAGCGGCCTCTAAAAAAGTCTCGCGACGTTCCGACTTTCGCGCCTCACCGCTCTTTCCGCTGTAGCGACGACTCGATGGATTTTTTTGCTGGGCCACAATCACAGGAACCGTTAAACCTTCGGTAAGATTGTAACGAACTCCGATATCGCTATGAATCTCGAAACGATGAATCACCCGGGTCAGCGTTGCGAACTCGGCGTGCTTTTCCTAGCTTAGTCCGCAGGGTCATGCAGGGCGTGACTCGACGCAATGTGCGTAGAATTTTGCCCGGGTACCGGCGTTTGCTCTACCCACGTTGCCGAACGGCTAAGGTGGGTACCGCGCCCCATAAAATCAGAGCCAGGTAATAAACCCACACAGGAATAAACCCAAACACATTGGCGGCAAACAGACCGCCAAAAAGAAGTACGTGGCCGAAAAATCCCCAGACGATAGCCCATATGATTAGACGCAGGCTTGCCGCACCAGATCGATACGTTGCTCGGAAAAACAAAATACTAAGGGGAATAAAAAGGGTTAGCGCGGTGAAGCTACCTGAGTTATAGCTAAAAGTGGCGATCGCATTTGCTATGTGGGCTACAGCGTTCACGAACATAATTCCGGCCATGGCTAGGCTTGGAAAAATCTGTTTTGGACCAGTAAGAATCGCCAGAAAACCAGCAGTCCAAACCATGCCAGCATTGACGTAGAAAATTCCGCTGCGAGTCAAAACGCCGTACTTGTCTTCGCCGAAAAGAGCGGCGATCAATCCATTCAAAAAGTCATATAGGGGGTACTCTCTGCCTAGTAGATCTACCCAATGCTCCTCTACCTGATGCACCAAATAAGCCGCCGTCAAAAAACAGGCCATCGTAAGAACATCTTCCGACCAATGAGGTGAGTCTGAGTCGCGTAGCTTAAATGCGAAAAAGATAACGATGAGCGCGATGAAGGCACCTAGCTTCATCCAATGATCGATCAAGAAGTCCTGTTGCCCCAAAGGCAACCAAGCCAGCAGGAAGAAACAAGCCAGGCTTAACGCTGAGATTTTGCTGTTCATTGTGAAAACACTCGACCTACCTAGAATCGAAGACGAGCTAACCTGAGGTGCAACTCGCCCAGAGTTTAGTGATCTCGAAAGGGAAAAGGAGGAACATGACGGAAAAGCCGTTTTCTAGCAAAGAGTATTGCTCGCGTGGTCGTAAAATCGAAACTCGGCTTCCGTATCAAGATTGGCAAACATACCGGTGCAATGAAACACGCTCTAAGATCGGAAAAGTGTTACTACCCGCCTCCTATCACCTCCCAACGAGTACCAAACTTTTTGTAAGTCACGCCGTCGAACGTGTACTGGCGTTGCCGCGATCCCGGGACCATCACTGCGCCCGGTGGTAATTGATTAACTCGCAGTCCAACCGGCGGTGTGGTTCTTACATACTCGCTACCCATCTTAGAATAGAACTTTCCACCGGTAAAATAGTAGGGAGTGCTATTGAAACGGATGGTCGCAGCCCCAGGCGGGAGTGACCTAACTGTTTCAGCCTGATAAACGATGCCTCGTCCGGCATTGGGTGGTGGTCCAGGCGGTGGGGGACGAGGTTGCGCATAAGCCATCTCACACACGAATCCGAGGGCCAGAACAGATGCTAACGCTCTTTCTTTCATTTGCTCACCTTCGTCCAATGAAATTTTGCGTACGCGGTCATTTGATCTTACTGTCGGGTCTTCGACTACCCCACGCTGCACAGCGGATCGTGCGCTTTCGCTGGCTGATTAGTCGGTCCTCCGTTTAAAAATATCAGCGAACTGAATAAATTCCAGTGCTATTCAAGCACACCCCTGTGCGCAATTCCGCGCACTTGCTAGCTAGGCCATCGCCTAGCAGTCATTTGATGGATGGCACCCGTGCAAATTATTATTCCACTGACATGATGGGGAGGTGTTTGACGCGTTGCCTTAGCCATCTCCACGGTAGCTAACGCGACCGCCGACGACGGTCAGCAGGGTCTTTGCCTGCAAGATCGCCTGAGGATCTGCTTGTAAGAAATCGACGTCGAAGGCGGTTAAGTCCGCCTGCTTACCAACTTCGACCGTTCCGCGTTCGGCTTCTTGAAAGGCCCCCCAGGCAGGCCAAACGGTCAACATGCGCAGCGCATCTTCGCGACTCACCGCAAACTCTGGATGCCAGCCGATACCGCGAGTACCGTCGAGGCGACTGCGCGTCACCGCAGCATAGTATTCGATGCGCGGATCGCCAGCCTCAACGGGCGCATCGGAGCCTGCGATAATTCTCAGGCCCCGATCGAGGATCGGTTGCCAAGGGTAAGCGTAGGCTAGACGGGAGACACCCAGACGAGCAGGGGCAAAATTCAAATCACCGATGCCATGACTGGGTTGCATAGAAGGAACTACCCCCATCGTTAGGATTCGCTGTTGCTCCCGGGGCGGAATGATCTGTGCGTGTTCAAGTCGCCATCGCAAGTCTTTTGTTTTCCACAGTTCTCGAGGCACGTCGTCCCAGGCTTGTTGATACCAGTCCAGCGTGCTGCGCAGGGCACGATCGCCAATTACGTGAGTCATCACTTGCATACCCTCGGCCAGCGCTGTTCTTAGTACTGGGAGTAGCTGTTCTTCGCTAGTGCGATTCATGAAACCGTTGTGTTCGGCGTCAGCATAGTTCGCTAGCAGCGCAGCTCCGCGCGAGCCAAGAGTGCCGTCGATAAATACTTTTATGCCGCGCAGTTCAAAGAATCCGTCATCGCTTCTCTCAAGACCATGATCAATAAAGCTCTTGGCCTCGTCGATAGGTACGGCGATGTAAACTCTATGCGCCATGGCGCCGCTTTCGTGGAGTTCTCGTAATAGGCCGACTTCGCGCCAGGTCATGCCCGCGTCGTGGGTTTGCGTCCATCCCTTGGCCGCGTTTTCCTGCATGCCTAGGCGCAGGTTTTCGCGGATGTAGTCATCGGTCTCTGGCGGAATGATGGCGCGAAAGCGATCCATGGCTCTAGCCAGCACATAACCGGTAGGATCTCCATTTTCATCGCGAACAAAGCGGCCGCCCTCCGGATCGGGGGTATCACGATCCACGCCAGCAAGTTCCAATGCCTTGCTATTCACTAGCGCAGATACACCGTCGGCACGTGGCATGAACAGCGGCTTGTTAGTAGTGAAGGGGTCTACGTCTAGCCGACTGAGGAAACGCTGTTCGTCGGTCCATTCGCGTTCGATCCAGCCGCGCCCGAGAACCCAGCCATCGTCGGGCACCTGCGCGGCCCAGGCTTCGATACGCTTCACCGTAGCGGACAGGGTAGGAATGCCGAAAAGACTGAGCGTGCGTGTACGACGACCTACGCCCTCTAGGTGCTGATGACTGTCGGTGAACCCGGGATATACGGCCTGGCCGGCCATGTCGATGCGCTCGTTAGCTCCGCATAGCCAGGATGCGGCGTCTTCTTCTTTTCCTACAAAAACAAAGCGACTGTCACGGATAGCTACCGCATTTGCGATGCTCCATTGTTCATCTGCGGTATAAATATGTGCATTATGAATGAGTAGATCCGATGCTTCGCAATCGGCAACGTTCCGGCCGATCTGGTCGCAGGAAGCAAGTGCAAGCGTGCCAGTTAGTATGCTTGCGGTAGTAAGGAGCTTTCGCATTCGTAAACGTTCCCCGAGGTTTTACTAGGTGCCGGTGTCCAGAGCACTGCCCAGCTGTTTTGCCACTATCACGTTCAGAGCAATGATCTGCAAGGACTGTTGAGCGCTCTGTGCTTCCTTAAAGGACCGCAAAAGCCGACGTTGTTAGCGCTAGCCTGATCCGGGTGAGCTAGTAGCGCCACTGTCGGCGGGATACACTCTGGATAATGCTTTATAAACTACTATCTGGCGCACTAGCTGCGGCGCTCCTTAGCTTCTCCCTCGCCTGGGCTGAAAGTCACTCTCCGAATCCGGAAGACCTTATTGTCGCTAAACTGGCACAGCAATTTGCGGATCGAAAGGTTGGCGGCAACATCTTGTTTTGGGATAAGGAGCAGCGCCGCATCGGCTTCAAAAACCTTCGACACATTTATCCGTCGCGAACGGTGGAAGCCGCCGCGCCCTATCCTTTGGGTGCGCGCCCGCTAGATCTAGGGCAAGTGCAGTACACCGTCGACGGCGAGTCGTTCACCGTTGGCGATTTTATGGCGCAGGACTCGAGCATCGGCTTGCTGGTAGTACAGGGTGGCGACATCGTTACGGAGTACTACGCGCCCGGTAATGACGAGAGCAGCCTCTGGGTGTCTTTTTCTGTAACCAAATCCGTTAGCTCTATGCTGATCGGCGCGGCTATTGCCGATGGCTACATCGAGAGCGTTGAGGAAAGTGTGGTGGATTATCTGCCAAGGCTTCGCGGAAGCGCCTACGAGCAAGCAAGCATCGCCGATGTCTTGCATATGGCGTCCGGCGTTGCCTGGAACGAAGACTATGCAGACCCAGGGTCTGACGTGGCGCTAGCCGGAGCCCTCAACGGTCCAGAACTTGTCGCATACCTCGGGAACCTCCCAAGAAAACATCAGCCGGGTGAGGTGTTTAACTACAACACCGGTGAAACCAACCTTGTTGGAGAGATTCTAAGATCCGCGATCGGTAACAACGCAGCAACTTACCTCAGCAGTAAAATATGGACACCGTACGGAATGGAGTTTGACGCCAGCTGGGCTCTCGGGGCACCGATGGCTGGGGAGTTAGGCGGGTGCTGTATCTCGGCGTCGCTTCGTGACTACGCGCGCATCGGACTGTTTGCGCTCAGCGACGGCGTACTGCCCGACGGCAGTCGCGTGCTGCCAGAGGGGTGGATGGCCCGCTCAGCCGCACCGTCCCAAGGTGATGAAGGCTATGGCTACCTTTGGTGGCTTTATGGCGACCGCGCCTATGGAGCACGGGGGATATTTGGGCAGCAAATTCGTATCGACCCGAAACGGGATCTTGTGATTGCCTTGCACAGTAACGCACCGGCGGCCGTCGGTTCGATTTACCACGAGCATATAGATGCGGCCCTTGCAGCGATCGAGAACCACTTCCCGATGCTAGCGCCTTAGCGTTCGCCCTGCGCAACGAACGAGTGACGCTTTGATGTTAGTCAGGTACTCGCTAATCCTTTTACTCGCTCTCTGCTTAATCAATTTTCCAGCCCTGGCCGATTCGCGCCTCGGCGAATTACTTCGCGGTAGTGACGTCACTCCCGCGCTTAGCGGTCTCCAGGTCAGCCTCATGGAGCGCGGTCACCACACAGAAAGCTTCGCTTACGGCTTCGCCCAGCTCAAGAAAGAGGGTCCGGTGGCGCTGAGAACGGACCACAAGGTGCGGGTTGCTTCAGTTTCGAAGCTGCTCGTGGCCATCGGTATTATGCAGTTGGTCGAGGCCTCACTCCTCGATCTTGATGAGGATGTGTCTAGCTACTTGGGCTGGACCTTCAGAAACCCGGCGTTTCCCGAGCAAAAGATTAGCGCTCGGCAATTGCTGTCTCATACCTCTTCTGTCCGCGACGGCCCACGCTATTTTATTCGCGCCGGCCAAGGCGAACTGCGCGATTTCTTCGATCCCCATTCCGGCTATTGGGATGACGGAAGCCATTTCGCAAAAAAATCAGGACAGAAACCCGGTAGATACTTTTACTACGCAAATCTCAATTTTGGTCTTCTGGGAGAACTGCTAGAGCGCCTGTCGAGGCGTCGCTTTGATCAATACATGGCTACGCGTGTACTTGATCCCCTTGGCTTGTCCGCTCGCTTTAGTCCCTGTGATATTCCTGCCTCGCAGCTCGCGAGTACGTACCGGAAAGGAGACGGGGAGGGCAATTGGAATCCGGAAGGGCCTTGGGTGTCGCAGGTGGATGGGGTGCGTCCAAGCTGTTTCTACGGCGCTGAGAGTTTGGCTGATGCGCAGGGCTTTCTGGAGCGCTATCGGCCCGGAAGCAACGCAAGCCTGTTTTCACCGCAGGGAGGCTTGCGTGCGAGTGCGGATGACCTGATCCAAGTAATGCGCATGCTAGTCAACGAAGGAGTGCTCGAGGGACGGCGTATTTTGAAACCGCAATCAATCGACGTACTACTGCGCTCGAGTTGGACCATTAATTCTACCGGGAACAATGGGAACACCTCTGGAGAAGCGGAGCCGGGTGGCAGCACTGATGGATTGATGGCGAGCTATGGCTTGTCGGTGCATCGTATCGATATGCGCGCTTGGGGTTTTGCCGATGGCCCAACACTATTAGTCGGCCACTTGGGCGAAGCCTACGGGGTGTTAAGTCATGCGCTTTTCGACCCGGAGTCCGGCGATGGAATAGCGACTATTATTACCGGCACCGCAGCTGATCCAGCAAGTTCACCCGCTGGCCACAGCCCTCTGTATCGAGTGGAAGAAGAAGTACTACGCTGGTGGTTGTCTCGCGAGTGACTGTTTTGCGGGGTCGCTTGCCGGTGAGTGGCTTTCTAAAATTGACTATGCGTGCCTTTTTTAAATCGCACAGCTCAGAATCGCGATGCGCTTATTTCGATATCGGCCCGCTCCCAGCTTGCTGCAAAGTCAAGATCCGTCTTTTGGTCAGACTTTTCCTGGGCGCTTATAGCTTGCTGCAGTCCTAACAGAGACCAGCCATTGTGCGGGTGATCACTTAGCTCGGCGCGATAGGTCAACTCCGCTTCCATCAAGCGGTCGGCCTCGAGCAGGGCAGCGCCCAGCCAGTGCCGTGCGGCGAAGGGAAAGGGTTCCGGTTCGTCATAATCCAGTGAATCTTCTAGCAGAACCGCCTCACGAAAGTACAAGATCGCCTCCGGCAAGTTTCCCTGCGAGCGTCGGATTTCGCCGGAGAGAAGATTCGCGAGCACCTTAACGAGGGTGCCCGCGTCGTGGTACCGAAAGCGGTCTTCCGTGGACTCCGCATAGGCTAACAGTGCATCTCGTCGAGCCACAGCGTCACTTTCATTGCCTGTACGCAGTGCCGCATAGCCCATCGCAAAGTCGTAGAACGCCGCGTCTCGTTCTGCCTCCGGTCGCTTACCGTAATGCAGCACCTCTTCGAACTTGCCGAAGCGGATGCGGGTCAGCAACGCATACATCGGGTTGCCCGTCAGTTCGTCGTAGTCATCACCGGCGGCAATAGCGACCTCGCCTTGCCCGTCGAATGACGCCGCGAACAGCAACATATGCAAATTGTGGGAACGTCCGTAGGAAAAACCTTCTTTGCGCAGCGCCGCATCGTCCACCCGCTGCGCTTGCATGTTTGCTTGTACGGAGCGATTCCAAAGGCCCACCTCGTTCCAGATGTGCGAAGGCATATGCTGAATATGGCTAGCTCCGGGAATGCTTGCCCCAAGCTGTTCTGCGCAGGGCAAGCCCAGTTCCGGCTGTGCCGTAGACTCGGTGGCGTGAATATATAGATGGCAGGCGCCAGGGTGCGCTGGATTCACATCTATCACGCCAAGTAGGATCGAGTGGAGTTTTTTCAGATTGGGGTCGGTCATCTCCCGATAGCCTCTGCGTTCCTCCAACAAAAACAGCGCGATGCCATATACCGTTGCGACCTCCGTGTGTTCTGGGTATTTCGCGTGAACTTTCGCCATTGCTTCGGCGAAGGCCTTGTCTACAGTGCGCCTGTTCTCCGGATCGAAATCTTTTGGATAACGCAGGATTGCAGCGTGGATAAGCTCAGCTTCTAAGGCCGGTAGGCCGTCAGTCAACTCCGCCGCCCGAGTAATCGCCTTGTGGGCGAGTACCGCGTTGTCGGTAGTCATCTTGCGGTTAAGAAAAGAGCCAAGGGCAAGAGCCTCCCCCCAAAAGCACATCGCACAGTCCGGATCGATTTTCCGCGCCTCAGCCATCGAGCGTGCCGCGTCACGCATGCTGTATCCGTAGCGAAGCTGCATACCCTGATCGAAGTACGCCTGGGCAAGTGGTTCGCTCGTCGTAATCGGCCAGCTATAGGACCCGAGCACGGAAGGAAGGAGCCGGAACCGTTCTTCCTCTGCCGATAGTTTGGCGTTCAGGGTGAGTAGGTTCGTTAGCAGTACGGTTTTCAGGAACCAGCTAAGATATCGGCATGCGCACCGACCACCCTGTACACGCAACTGCGCGCCGCCTACAAGCCTCCGCACCCGGGGCCACAAACAAGACATGGATTTCATTCGGTTCCTCTATCAACCAGGCCGAGTCGGCCGCCAGCTTTGCACCAGATCACCAAAACGCTAGCTAACCTATTCTTTTTCGCCGCTTCTCGCCATCCAAGTTTTCTCTATTCAAGTCGCCAGGTATCCATCGTAAGCTGTAGCTAGACCGGTACACCGGCGTATTAGGAGAAATGGCCTTGTCACGCACTCTCTTTTTTTCGACCCATCTGGGTCTAGCATTTTCACTAATCGTGCTCGCCTATCTGGCGGCGGGATTCGATCATCCGATAATTCTCATTTGCTTCGTGCTGTTGCTGCTAACCATGGGCATCGGCGTCTACGACATGGTGCAGACCGAGCACAGCATACGTCGTAACTATCCGCTGCTGGGGCGGGGGCGCTGGTTCATGGAGTGGGTAAGGCCGTTTATTCGCCAGTACTTGATGGAGTCGGAAACGGACGGTGCGCCGATCAATCGTATGTTTCGTTCTATAGTTTATCAGCGCGCAAAGGGAGATCTTGCCAGCACCCCCTTCGGTACGAAGGTCGACACATATCGCGACGGTTACGAATGGATGGGGCATTCAATAGCTGCACGAAATATTGAAGACCTAGATCCGGATCCGCGCGTAACCGTAGGGGGGCCAGATTGCCTTCAGCCCTACCAAGCCGCGATTCTGAACATCTCTGCGATGAGTTTTGGCTCCCTCAGTGACGCGGCGGTTCGCGCTCTCAATACGGGCGCCGCGATTGGTCGTTTTTATCAGAACACCGGCGAGGGCGGGGTCTCAGATTTTCACCTAGAAAACGGTGGCGATCTTGTCTGGCAGATTGGGACGGGATACTTCGGTTGTCGTTCTGAGGACGGAGGATTTTCCCCGGATCGTTTTGCTGAGACCTCAAGTTTAGCTTCGATCAAAATGATCGAGATTAAGCTCTCGCAAGGTGCAAAACCGGGGCATGGCGGAATTCTTCCGGCGAGTAAGAACACGGAGCTGATTGCTCGTATACGCCAGGTTCCCGTGGGAACGCAGGTCAACTCGCCGTCAGCACACAGCGCCTTTTCCACGCCAATGGAATTGCTTTATTTTGTAAAGCAGCTTCGCGAACTCTCCGGCGGCAAACCGATCGGATTCAAGCTCTGTGTAGGGAGCGAGAGCGAGTTTCTAGCGATCGCGAAAGCTATGCACGAAAGCGGAATCACGCCCGATTTCCTAACCGTCGACGGCGGCGAAGGGGGCACCGGAGCCGCGCCTTTGGAGTACAGCAATTCCGTGGGCATGCCATTGCGCGACGGATTGGCGTTCGTTGTTGATACGCTTGAAGGTATGGGCGTCAGGGATCGGGTAAAAGTGATCGCGTCTGGAAAAATCCTTACCGGTTTTCATATGGCTCGAGCCCTGGCGCTGGGAGCCGATCTTTGCAACAGCGCGCGTGGCATGATGCTTGCGCTGGGCTGCGTGCAGTCGCTGGAGTGCAACACAAATCATTGCCCCACTGGCATCGCCACGCAAGACGCCCGGCTGATTCGCGGTCTCGACGTGACCGACAAATCAGCCCGGGTGGCCCGTTTTCAAGAGGAGACGCGCCATGCGCTTGTGGATTTGATTTCCTCGGCTGGGCTTTCCTCACCGAGTGAGCTGCGTCGCAGCCACATTTATAGACGGGTGGATCAGATGACCGTGAAACGCTACGACGCCCTGTTCCCACTTCCGGATAAGGGCGCTTACCTGCTTACCGGGGAAGAAAATCCGATGTTTTCGCTACTGGAAACGATAGACTCGCAGCGATTTCAGGCGCCTGCGGAGCCGATGCTAGGGAGTAGCTAGACGTGCTCTAGCTAGCTAATTTAAGTTGCTGTATTTATTCTAGTTTGTGGCTTGCTCTCTCGCTAGAATAGCGAAGTTCAAAGACTCACGTAAGCAGATTTGCATGATCCGATACTCGTTATTTTTTCTTCTCAGCTTTGCTGCGACAGTAGCCGGTTGTCGGATCGTTCAGGAGGTACCAGAGGGCGGCCGGATTGCGTCTAGTAGCGGTGATCATGACTGCGACGCGGGGACTTGCACAATCGACCTTGCGAGTGGCTCGGCATGGTCTGAAATATTTACCGGCGAACCCGAAGAGGGTTTTGTATTCAGCGAGTGGAAAAAGGCCCAAGGTTATTTATGTGGTGGTTCCAGCGAACCCTGCGCGCTTCAGCTACCGGCCGATCAGGATTTCCCTGATGCAACGGTTTACTTAGAACCGGTTTTCTCATCACTCACTGGTGAGCGTTCTTCCCTACCTGCGGACCCTCCCGCTGGCGACCTCAGCTTTGCGACTCAGTGGGTGCCTTCTCGCGTAGCGAGCTGCATTGTTGGCGCTAACGAATCCCCCGTGCTCGCAAAGACGACCGCGGCGATCGTAGACGCGGATCTTGATCGTACTGTTTACGAACCCGCGGTAGTGTTCACCGACGAAGCGTTCACCGTGCTGTTGAAGCAAAGTCGCTTTAGTGGTGCAAGCGTTACTCAGCAAGAAGCATTTCCCGACTACCAACCGTTTCGCGCAGTCGACGGCGATTCGAGCCTGTCGTTTTTCGATGACGGCACCCATGGCGATTTGAATGCAGGCGACGGCGTTTACACCCGCTCCTGTGTGGGAGTGACTTCCGCTGAAGCCGCAGGCGCGCAGCCAACCAGTGGCGCCTTTGATCTGTTCATGCTGAACCCTAACCTGCGCGGTACCGAGTCAACAACGCGCGTCGCCAAGAATGTGCGTATGAACAACGTGGGTATCTTCGTTTCTATCGGCGACGACTACAGCACGGCGATGGGACTAGGCCGTCATTGGGAGGTTTTCGATCCGGGCTCCTGCAAGGCATGCCACTACGCCTGGCACTTTTTTGGCGATGTCTTCGATTTCTTTGTAGTCAGCGTCCGTCAGGCCTGGGCGGGCGTGGGTTATACACGAGTCCACGACTTCATCGCGGGTACGGGACACAATCCGCCTTATGCCAATTACTCTTACTGGGACGGTCCGATGGATGATGGTCGCGAGCACCCAGAATACATCGGCATGATTTACGACGGTTACCCAGGCAACACAGGCGGTACGACTCACGAGATGGGTCATGGACTGTTGGGCATTAACACCAAGGACTTTCCCGTAGCCGATTCGGGGCAATGGAACGATGGAGACGGAGCGCATATTGACTCCGACACCACCTTAACGGGTGACCTACAGGGACCTCTTTGGGACCCGGTGAGAGGTTTTCCTATCCCGGTCAAATACGACGACGGCAGTGAGTATCCCTGGCAGATGCCGGATGCTTATTTGGAGGTTAACGAACAAGGCCAGGTGGTTTTGTCCCCAAAACTGGAAAGCTCCTTCCGTTGGGCTGATATTTTCCTCTACATGATGGGTTTGATCGACGCAGAAGACAGTACAGAGCGCTACCTAAAGCTCATCAACCCAAAACTCATTAACTGTGAATCGACCACCGATTACCTCATCTGCCCGGGGCAAGTCGTGACAGCCGATGAATCGATCGAATTTGGCATCGCAGATATGGTGGAACGCTACGGCCCTTGGCAGAGTTTCAATGCAGACTTTGATCCAAGTGATTTAGCGATGGGGATACTGTTTGTATCCGACCGCGAGCACACGGAAGCTGAAATCACGCTCCACACGATGGTAAACCGGGAGATTTCAGCGACTGGGCAGCCTTTGCTTGAAGCGCAAAGAATTCCCTGGACTTGGACAACCCGAGGGCTATCCCGCGTTCGTACGGACTTTACAAATTATCTGCTTCCCAACTGAACGCACCATAGGCTTATCGCAGTGGCAAGGCCGCTGTGAATCTACGCGTGCTGACTGATGACAGCCCATCATCAACGCGCGATCGAAACCGCTGACCTGCTAACCGCTTTCATCGCAGCCATTGTTGGAGTCTTTGCGGACTCTAGTCTCGCGCTGAAATTCAGTCGCCCAATCAGCCCTCTGAGGTGGTTACTTTGTTGTTGCATCAACTGGTAACGGTCTCCGAAGCAGTCTCTGCTACGCGCAAACGGCTGGAAAAGCGGCGCGTTCTAGCGGCTCTTCTCCGTGAAGCCGGCCGCGAGCAAATCGCTCTCGTTGTTAGCTATCTCATAGGCCGCCTCCCGCAAGGACGCATCGGGTTCGGGCCTGCACTATTGCGAGATATAGGACCAGGCCAAGCGGAGCGAGCATCGCTGACGCTTGTCGATCTTGATGCGTGGGTCGACGAGTTTGCAGCAGTATCCGGGAAAGGCGCGAAAGCTACGCGCCGGAAAAAGTTAGAGCAGCTTTGGGTTAGGGCGACAGAAAACGAGGGACGTTTTCTTTATGCGCTCCTACTCGGCGAACTCCGTCAGGGCGCTCTAGAAGGCTTGCTCATTGATGCGATTGCCGAGGCCACCGACGTAGCTGCAGCCCAAGTGCGTAGAGCCACCATGCTGGCCGGCACGCCGGTGCCCGTTGCGGTCGCCGCTTCATGCGAGGGCGCCGCTGCCGTCGCGGCCTTTCGCCTGAGGTTGATGCAAGGGGTCCAGCCAATGCTCGCTCAACCGGGCGAGCTGGAAAGTTGCTTTTCTGGTGACGGCGAATACATGCTCGAGTACAAACTGGACGGAGCCCGGGTGCAGGTACACCGCCGTAACGAAGAGGTGAAGATATTTTCAAGACAGCTTCATGACGTTACCAGGAGCCTTCCGGAACTGGTGGAGATGGCGCAAGCGCTACCTGCCAACGAGTTTATTCTTGATGGCGAGGCCATCGCGCTTCGCGAAGGCGGCAGTCCCTATCCCTTTCAGACGACAATGCGACGCTTTGGTCGTCGCTCAAACGTTGACGAAATGCGCGCCCAGCTGCCGCTGAGCATGTTTATTTTCGATTGTCTGCACTTGGATGGAGAGGATTTGCTCGACTTACCCTTGTTTAAGCGCCTGGAATATCTCGATGACTTGGCACCTGCGCTCAGACCGCCACGCCGGCAGGCAAGCAGCAGCGATGATGCGCTTGCGTTCCTCGACGCTGCTTTCGATGCAGGTCACGAAGGCTTGATGGTGAAAGATCTTCGCAGCCTCTACCAGGCAGGCAGTCGCGGAGCGGATTGGCGCAAGATTAAGCAGGTACATACGCTCGATCTTGTGGTGCTCGCTGCTGAGTGGGGCTCGGGGCGACGTCAGGGTTGGTTGTCGAATCTTCATCTTGGGGCTCGCGATGCAGACGACAGCTTCGTGATGTTGGGCAAAACCTTTAAGGGCTTGACCGATGCGATGCTGAGCTGGCAGACAGAGCAACTTCTAGCACGAGAAACAGCCAGGGATGGACACGTGGTTTACGTAAGGCCCGAGTTGATGGTTGAGATCGCCGTCAATGAAATCCAACGCAGCCCACATTATCCCGCTGGACTCGCGCTGCGGTTCGCCCGGGTAAAGGCATTTCGTGAGGATAAAACGGCAGAGGAAGCGGATACGATAACCGCTGTTCAAGAACTGTTCGCTAAGCAGGGCGCTGTTCGAGAACCAGATTAGTCACGCACGTAGATCACAAACTAACCACGCGATGGTGCGACCGGGTATTCGAAGTCATAGTATGCGGCAGTAAGGGGCTTGTACCCGAGAGTTGCTCGTTCTTCATTGACGCGCTCTAGGTTTGTATCGCGCAGTCTTAAGAAACGCGGATCATCGCGCAGCGGTTCGTAGAAACGTAGAGTGAACTCATCGACGCGGAGTTGGGTGCGTTTTGTCATGGCTTCTTCGAGGAAACGAAGGGCCTTGTCGTTGTCTCCGACGACGCACCAGTACGCGGCCTCAGCGAGATCACGACCCACCGATTGATCGCCGCCGGCTCGAAATATGTCAAGACCGTAGCGAAAGCGCTGGACGGCCTCGCTATACAAGCCTTCCCTGCCAATCGTACGCATGGCTTGTGCCAATTCCAAATACGGGGGAAGTTCGACATTGACGCCAGGCCGTAGTTTTGTGGCGTAGTCTTCAAGGTCCGAACCGTACTCCTCGGCAAAGTAGTCTGCGAGCTCCTCATCTCTCTTCGTTTCAGAAAGTACTTTGATGTAGACGGAGTGTGCTCCGTAGTAGTCTGGGTTTTCTTTCACAGCTTCGCGAGCCATTGTTACCGCTGCGTCATAGTAGCCTTGTCGTAGAGGTTCCCAGGGCTGGAAAACGGTTTGGAGTTTAGCGGGTCCTTCGTATTCCTCTTCGATACCGAGGCCGTAATAGCCAAAGCGTAAGCTGCCGTCCGTCGCGCTGTTGGCCTCAGTTTCCGGTAAGGATTCGCGCAGCTTGATGGCCTCGGCGAATTTGTTTTCAACCTGCCACAGCAGATCGACCTTAATGTCCTGTACCCTCATTGAATTGTTTGAGGTGTCGATAAAACGCTGCGCAACGCGCCGCGCCGCCTCTTTGTCACCAATCATCACGCTGTATTGGATTGCATTGTTCACCCCCGGCCCATACAACGGATCTATCTCGACCAACTTCTGTAGCTGTGCTGCGACGTCGCGCAGGCGGCCATCGTTCGCGAGTGCCAAGGCCAACCAGTTCCTGGCATCTAGGGAATTGGGATTGAGTTCAATCGCTCTTCGCAAGCTGGTTACGGCGAAATCCGGTCTACCAGTATCGCTGTTTATCAGACCTTGTACTGCATATGCGTCGGACAGCGCAGGATCGAGGAGCAGCGCCTGCTCCACGTCTTTTTCCGCTCGCTCCAGAGATTCTTTGGCAGGCAGTTTTCCGTAAGAGCCCGGCCTGTCGGAAAGTAGCGTGACGGCCTTAGCCCTAGCTGCATAAGCCGGAGCGTAGTTCGCATCGATTTCAATCGCACTATTTAATAATTCCAGGGCGCGCTCCATATTTGCAGGCTTTCGCGTGTAGATTAGATCTCGGGCTTCGAGAAACAATCCGTAGGCCGTGACGTCAGCCCTCG
>JBCBZV010000059.1:0-24853 GCA_039815155.1 Pseudomonadota bacterium | reverse complement strand
GGTGCCCGGAGCCGGACTCGAACCGGCACGACTGCAATAGTCGGGAGATTTTAAGTCTCCTGTGTCTACCAATTTCACCACCCGGGCGGGGGAATCGAACGGAGATCTAGGAAGGGCGCGGAGTGTAGCATGGCGCTCGCATCGTACTAAGTCGGGCGCGTGCTAAACTTTCGCGAACGTCTAAGAAGTATTCCGAATTATGGCTGCGAGTAGGGGCGAATTTTCTTCGCGCTTTGGGTTCATTATGGCCGCCGCGGGGAGCGCGGTGGGTCTTGGTAACATTTGGGGGTTCCCGACCCAAGCTGCCAGTAATGGCGGCGCTGCCTTTCTGTTCGTCTACATATTTCTTGCATTTGTTCTGGCCTACCCCGCCCTCATGGCGGAGATCATTCTCGGTCGCCACGCAAATGCGAACGCCGTAAAAGCTTTGGCTGGGATCTCCTCGACCCCGTCACTAAAGCGCGCCGGCGCCGCTGCTGGGATAATCGGTCTTGTGGTAGCAAGCCTCATTTTGAGCTTTTATGCGATTGTCGCGGGATGGATGATTTCCAATTGTCTCGCCGCTATCGCCCGCCTTGGCGGACAAACGGCCATTTCCGATTGGCTGATCGGCTTTTCTCTCTCGCGAAACCTGCTCTTTATGCTCCTATTCATGGGCCTCACCATCGCGATTATTTCTGCCGGTGTGCGTAACGGCATTGAGCGATGGTCAAGCCGTCTTATGCCTATGCTGGTGATTATGCTGGTGATACTTGTTCTGTACGTACTGACTCTTGACGGCGCCATGGAGGGTTTGAGTGTGTACCTGAAGCCAGATCTGAATTCGGCACTCTCCCCACAGCTCATCATCAACGCGCTCGGTTCCGCCTTCTTTTCATTGTCCTTGGGTGTGGGAACCATGCTCATCTACGGTTCCTATATTGGGGACCAGGAAAACCTTCCTGTCGCAGGGGGACTGGTAACGCTCGTCGATATCGGGGTAGCAGTACTCGCCGGTTTTCTAGTTCTGCCCACAATGTATGTGGCGCTCAACAACGGCGTAGAAATTTTTGCGCTTGATGGTTCCCTTCTATCAGAGGACACGCTGATCTTTAACGTCCTCCCTGAGCTATTCGCAACGATGGGGCTGGCAGGCGGCGTGGTGTCTTTCGTGTTCTTCTTTTTGATGTCGATTGCCGCACTCACCTCCTCGATCTCTATGTTGGAGGTGCCGGTGGCTTATTCGATAGAAAATCGTGGTCTCACTCGCGGACGAGCCGTTTTATTGATTGGTGGCGCGATAGCCATTGTGAGTGCAATCATCTTGCTAAATTTCGGCACGCTATTCGGTTTAGTGATTACCGTTACCACCCGTTATAGCCAACCGTTGCTGGGCATTGTCTTTTGCATCTATGTCGGCTGGCTATGGAATCGCGATCAGTTGCTTGGGGAACTGAAGAAAGGTTCGCCAGAAATAGAAAAATCGCTATTTTGGAGGGTATGGCCATGGCACTTAAGGCTGGTTTGCCCGGCGATTATTCTGCTAATTTTCGTTCAGTCGATTCGCTAGCCCTAATAGTAGTTGTGCGCTTCGTGGATTTTTTACTAGAGGAACAGCAGCCATGACACGCTTCGTCGTGGTATTCATCTTGTTACTGGGTGCCCTGTTCACCGTGGAACTGCTTGACCCGGTACAGGCGGCGGTGGTGCAACCGTTTACCGGTTGGCTCGCGGACATTAGTGCTGCGATTCTGACCTTATTCGACGACCAGGTTCGTAGCGCGGGCCGCGTGATAAGCCATGCCGGCAATGGCTTTGCTGTCTCGATTGAAGCCGGCTGCAACGGTGTCGAAGCAGCCATCGTGCTGATTGCAGGGGTCGTCGCATTCCCTTCGACGTTAAAGAGCAAAGTCTATGCAATCATTTTAGGCTTTCTCGCGATCCAGGTAATGAACATTCTGCGCATCATCAGTCTGTTCTATCTCGGTCAGTGGAACTTGGACCTGTTTACCTATACCCATCTTTACGTTTGGCCCGTACTCATCATGCTCGACGTGCTCGTCGTGTTCCTGCTTTATCTCAGGTGGGTAAATCGATCCAGCGAATCAGCGACGACCGCGCTGCCCGCATGATAGCTGGGACTGTATGAAGCTCTGGCTGGAGCAGCGTCCGCTAGCGCGCTTTGCGCTCGCTGTGCTTGCCTTGCTGCCGATCTGTTTTGTCGGCTGGCAGTTACTAGGTTCTGTTTTGGCGGCCCCCGCCGTGGTGGCAAGTAAACTCGTCCTAACAAGTTGGCTGCCGCAAAACATCGTGCAGGTCTCGTTGCAAGACACCGACATGCTCGTCGTCTCCACGTTTATACCCAAAGAGAGCGAAGATAATCTCGCCTATTTGATTAACACCCGCGCCCTCTCTTATTCCATCCCTTTCTATACCGCGCTGCACTTGGCCACGCGTCAAGAAAACTCGCTTGCAGTGTACGCATGGAATCTTTTGGTACTTTGGGTATTACTCTCGCTAGGGCTCACAGCAACGGCGCTAAAGGACATGCTTGTTACAGAAGCGGAAAGCTTTCTCGCGGTGCCGCTTGTGCCGCCCGCTGACCTGATTGCACTCGCCTACCAAGCATCTGCACTGCTCGTACCGACGATAGCTCCGATAGCGTTATGGGCTTACGCGACTAGGGAATCAGAGCTTTTTTCTGCGCTACTCGGGATTCGACCCTCGGTGGTGAAACCAGCCCAGCGCAGAGACGGCTTTAGCTGATGAAGCAATTGGGACTGAGCGTCGCCAAGGGCTGGTTCAGCAGGGCTCGGCCCGCTGGAGGATGGTTCTTTTGCGCTGGAAGGGCTCAGCGCCGCGCCTCGATTTTCGCTCTCACCCGAAGGCAATGGAGCGCCAGCGCCGGCCGCTAAAGCGGTCGGCTCGTGGCGATTAACCTTGGCGCTAAACGGCATTTTTTGAGCTCAGCGCTTGGACCTAAGCGGCGTTACTAATGGGCTCACCTCGGAGCTTGCGTCGGGCGAGCACTTCACGAAACTCATCGCCGCGCTCTTCTAATACCGCTTGCAAGGCCTTTTCCATCAGGTGACGCGCCTGGCCGGTGTAGGTGTAAATGCAGGCATGCACAGCCGCATCGCGCCAATTGTCGATCGAACACGACGACGAGTAGTCCTCGAACGCCTGTAGGGCAGTGATTAGCTCAGAAATATGACGCGGGCATTCGCACTCTAGCGTACTGTCTAGGCTGGCTGCTGCGGCCAGTTCTGTTTCGCTGAACTGGCGTGGTTTTGCCGCCATAATCTCGCCAAGATTGCTCTCGCCAATGGTGACGTCGGACTCGGCTACACCCTTCGCAATCTCAAAGGCTAGTTTTCCTGAATCCGGCGGAAACTCCATGGCAGCAATGCCAGCGCGTTCGAGTTCTTCCAGCCAATGGGTATTCGCAAACTGATAGCTCACTATGATCCGGCGCGCTGTTGTGCTCGTTGCCATATCGAGAAGACGGGTGACCATTGCGCTTCCGAGGGAAGGACACTCCACAACCAACACGTCTGGATGATCGAGGGCTTCTAGCGAATCTTGATCGATGTCTTGGATCGACTTACGCGCCAGGCGCGCATCGACATTACTGATACACCCTTGGTGCTTATCGAGCCAATCACACAGAGTAACGCCAATAAAGACGGCTCTGGGCTTGCTTCTGACCATTGAGTCGCGCCGACGGACACCGCGCTGCTTGATTAGCATCTCCAGCGTTTTGCCATCAGAGCCAGCGATCTCACCGATGCGTGCACCATCATTTACCAGTGCTGAAACAAGCTGCAAGTGATCTAAATCAGACTGCGTGTACTGACGACGCCCAGTCGCCGACTTGTGGCTCGCACCCAGTCCGTAGCGACGTTCCCACACGCGTAGTGTGTCGGGCTTAAGGCCCGTAAGACGGGCTACTGTACCGATTCCGTAGAGTGGTCTTGGCTCAAACATTGCTGCGTTCATGGACATGGCCTCTTGGTTGTCGAGGTAGTTACGCGACAGAACCTGTACCGGATGGGGGTGAATTTGGTGTTTGTCTAAGTTTTGTCGGCGTTTAACCCGGACAAACACGGATATTTAAAGTGCGATTCCGGACAAATGACCGTATACCTCTACAAACCAAGCGGGGGAACAAACGTTGGAAGCGCTAGCGACAGAGACGGATGACAAGGACTTGGAACGGTTGTTCGCCGAGGCTCGGCGTTACCCGCTTCTCACCAGTGAGCAAGAAAAGGAGATAGACGGCCGCAAGTGGGACGCCGTGGGTGAGCTGCAAAAGCTCATGCTTGACGACGAGGCTGGCGTCGAGTTTTTCTTCCAATGGGCGGCAAACTGCAACCATACTGCCCTGGATATTTCTTACTTCGAAAACAGAGAGCACCATTTTATCCTCAGGCGGGAACTTGCGACTTATATGCCAGGTGCTAGCCATGCCGAGGCCGTGAACAACTTCTGTAAAGCGCTTCAGCGAAAACGCACGACCAAATACCGACTCGAACAGCTAGCCGATCTGGAGATGCCCGCGTCACTTACCGTGGGTCTGGCGATCTTGTTTCTAAGACAGAATGGCATTGCTTTGGCAGACAGTGTTGCCGACGCGCTTGTTCAATGGTCAGTGCACTGGAGCAAATCAGAAAGATCCAGCTCGGCTACTAGAACTGCAGAAGAAAGCGTAATCCCAGGAAAATGGAGTACCGCGAAGGTTGCTGTTGGCAGAACCACGCGTCAGAGCATGATCGCGCAGTTAGACCTTTACGCAGACGCGCGCGACACGCTCACGATGCACAACCTTCGGCTGGTTTATTCGATTGCTGGGCGCTACCGGGGTAAAGGCGTCAACTACCTCGACCTTGTGCAAGAAGGCACTCTCGGGCTTATCCGTGCCGCCGAGAAGTACGATTACCGCAAAGGCTTTCGCTTTAGCACCTACTGCTTCAACTGGATTACCCAGGCAATCCGCCGCCACGTGGGCGATACGGGGGGTCTTATTCGCTACCCCACTCACGTGCAGGAGCAGGTGAGTAAACTGTACCGGATTCGCCTTAACGAACAGCAGCGGACCGGTGAGGAACCCGGCGATGCGGCTCTTGCCAATGCAGCGGGTATCTCCCTTGAGAAGACACGCGACCTGTTGCAGCTGCGCAACTTGGGTATATCACTGGATACACCGCAATACGAAGACGAAGACACCACCTTACTTGATACGATGTCCGGCGGCCCTTTCGCCGCTTCTGAGCGCAGGGCTGAAACCGATTCGCTGCAGTCTCGCTTGCTGTTAGAGATGGAAACGCTTGATCGCGCAGAGCGCGAGGTCGTCGTCGCTCGCTGGGGCTTACACGACGGACCACCGTTATCGCGTGCCGAAATCGCGGACAAATTGTCGGTCAGCCGCGAGTGGGTACGACAGTTGGAGCGCGCAGCCTTAGCCAAACTCAGTCGCAATGAACGAATCCAAGACGTGTTTTCTGACTATATGACCTCAAGCGTCGACTAGGGAGCGCGGTTACCCAAGGAGTTGGCGGTTCGTTAGACCGGAGAACGCAAGGGTCGTTTGAGCTTTTAGCAGTTCCTTTGGTTCACCTTGTGCGGCCAGCGTGAGTAGCATCGTTAACTGAGTATCGACAAAGCGGCCCGCGATGGTCGGATCTACGCCGTCGGCCAACTCCCCCTTATCGTGCGCTCGCTGCATCCATGCAGTGAGCTTCGCAAGCTGTATTCTGATCGGTGCTGCGCTATTCATCACTCAGGTTGGAGCCTCTCACCGATCACGCCCAGAACGAGCATAGAATAAGGTCTTAAAGAGAATCCTCCTTGCGTGGCGGCGCTCAATAGCTAAGCTTGCGCCGCTCTTGCGCCGGTATAGGAGCATTCATTAGCTTTTGCTCAACACTCCATTTACCGCTATCTTCTAAGGCTCTCTGCTTTCTTCGGCGAAGTCCCTACTAATGAAACTCAGAAGTATCGGCTTTTTCTTGGTCTTAGTGTCATTGGCGGGTTGTAAAGTCGAGCTGAGCGCGACCACTGGAGGGTCGATCCAGACGAGTTCGGGCTCCTTTAGCTGTAGCGGCGGCGAAAGCTGCACCCCCGTAGATGTCTCCGACCTAACTTTTGACGAAACCTTCATGGCAGTCGCCGACGAAGGTTTCCAGTTTGTGGGCTGGCGGCGACGCAACAGAGGATTGTGCGGCGGTTCCACAGATTCTTGTCGTCTCTTTACCGCGGGGTTTGCCGGCAGTGATCAGCTATTGGCCATCTTGGATAGCGATGAGGTGTTTTTTCTTGAAGCGGTCTTTGAACCACAAGGCGGCGATGGGTCCGGAAGCGGAAGCTCGGCTAGCTGCTGGAACAGCGAGATGTTTACCGCAGGTACGCAGATGGAATCCGAGTATCGCGTCACGGAAACCCTGGGTAATCAGGTGGTGATGAGCTACCAGGGAATCATTGAGGGTGGCCTGACGTTCAACGGCAACGCAGCCAGCGCAATCGTATTGGACATTGTCTCATCGGGAGCCGTTGAAAATACGGCCCTTAGCCGCTCCTATTTCCAAATTCCAAGCGAGCGTCGCGTCAGAGATTTTGGAACTGAAGTCGAGATCACTTCACCTCAAATGGCTTCAGCGGTAACCATCAACGAGCCGTTCAGGCTGGTGCGCTTTGACCTCGACGCGGGCGAAAGCGATACACAGACCTATACCACCACTACCACGACCGACACGGGCGACGGGCCGATTAGCGATACGGTCACCACGAACTTGGTCCGGCGCTTCGATGGCATTGAATCGGTGACGGTTCCGGCAGGAACGTTTCAGGCTTGCCGCTTTACAGAAACAGCCACAACCTTGGGCTTTGAAGATATGCAAAGAGAGTGGGTAGATGTCGGAAGTGGCGTTCTGTTGAAGGCGGAAAACGACGCGCAGACAACCGAGCTGGTGCGTTCGGTGGTGAATGGCATCGTTCTATCGCCCTAATATTTTGTCTTTAGGTCTAGGCTTTAAGGTCGATCAAACCAGCCCCTATGCCCGGTGTCCGTGAGATCCTCGCTTGCACGTCTCTGCTTTTAAAGGAAGAGTGAACAAGTAACAAAGATTTTTTTTAGGACGCGTGTCGAATCTCGCGAATTGCGTCAGTCAAAGTTGGGTAAGCAAAGGTAAAGCCCGACTCCTGCAAACGGGCGGGGAGTACTTTCTGACCTTGCAAGAGCAGTTCATCTGCCATTTCACCAACCAGAACACGCAGCAGAGATCCGGGTACCGGCATCGCTAAAAACGTCCGATAGTGTTTCCGCATCAGGCCGCAAAACTCTTTATTAGTCACCGCATGAGGTGCCGTTAAGTTGTAGACACCTCTCGCTTGCTCTTGCTGTAACAGAAACAGCATTGCAGTTATCACGTCCTGGCGATGTATCCAACTCAGCCACTGACGTCCGTCCCCCATCCAAGAGCCAACCCCCATTTGGAAAGACCTAGCCATTTCAACGAAGGCTCCCCCTCCCGCATCCAACACGACTCCTATGCGGAGTTTGCACAACCGGGCGTCCCCAGCGGCCTGCTCCGCACTGGATTCCCAATCGCGACATAAATCGGCAGCAAAACCCGATCCGCCTTCATCGTTTTCCTGAAACACTCTGTTGGGGTGAGAGCCGTAGTAGCCGATCGCGCTGGCGTTTAGCCAGATTTTTGGGCGCACTTCCTGCCGATCAAAGTACGCACCGAGACCGTTGGTGAGAGAGATGCGCGAATCGCGAATCTCTCTCTTGTAGCGGTCCGTCCAACGGCCGCCTGCGAGAGACGCTCCGGCAAGATTAATGACTGCATCAACCGGGTCCGCCAGCTGCTCTAGGTTGTTTATGTAGCGGGTTTTTTCGAGCGCCTTTGGAGTGTTCTGGCGGGTAAGAACGGTGACCGCATAGGACAACTCGATAAGCTTCGGGATCAGTGCGGAACCGATAAACCCCGAACCGCCAGTGAGCAGAATATGCATTGAGAGTCACAAGCCTTATTGAAGGAATTGAGTTTGGTCACGACATCAGCGCGTAGTCAGGTGAAAGCAGCACGACGAACGCCCACCAGATCCGCTGACTTGTTACCGGCGTGTTGTCACTTTGGATCAGAACGTGGACAAAACACACCAGAATGCTGCATCAGGCGTATATTCAGTCTATGGCAAATCTATCTAAAACCGGTAACACGAGAGCGTTTCTAGAATTACTCGCGTCTAGGCTCCCCTGTCTGGTTCTAACAGGCGCCGGCATCAGCGTGTCTGCAGGCATTCCCACTTATAGAGACAGTAAGGGGCAGTGGCTACGTTCGGATCCAATCAAGCATCAGGAGTTTATAAACGACTCGGAGCAGCGACAAAAATACTGGGGTCGCTCCTTATTGGGTTGGCCCGCCGTGAGAGATGCGCAGCCAGGACGAGCTCATCAGCTATTGGCGGACTTGGAACAAGTCGGCATGATCGAACATCTCGTCACCCAAAACGTTGACCGACTGCACCAACGGGCCGGTTCAAAATCGGTTACTGACTTGCACGGTCGCCTGGATAAGGTGAACTGTCTGGCATGTGGCGACCGCAGTTCGCGTGAGGCGATGCAACAGCGTCTCAGCGTCGCCAATCCGCACATCAATCGGCAGACGGTAGACGCCAGACCGGATGGTGATGCGGACATGCCGCGCGACTTAGTCCGCAGTATTTCTATCCCGTGCTGCGAATTGTGCGGTGGAACCCTAATGCCTGAGGTGATTTTTTTTGGGGGCAGTATCCCAAAAGCGCGAGTGGATTCCTGCAAAGACGCGCTTACGCGATCACGAAGCCTTCTGGTGGTCGGTAGCTCGTTGCAGGTCTATTCAGGTTTTCGCTTCTGTCGTTGGGCGCAGGAGCTTGAGCTACCGATTCTGCTGATAAACCCAGGGGTGACGAGGGCGGATTCTCTCGGGCTCCGATGGCACGCCGAGGCCGATGCAGCGCTTACGGAAGTCTGCAATCACGTGCGTATACCGCATGGGACGCAGCCTATTCGCGAAGGAAACGGAAAGCTCGCAGACAGTGAGTTATCCGAATCGCTCGAACTACACTGACTTTTACCCTGCGCGTTTGAAGCGCGTCAAAGCCTTAATACGCTTTTATAAGGAACCTAATCTGTATGAGCACGATCATTGTTTGGTTCAGGCAGGACCTACGTTTGCTCGACAATCCGGCCTTGGTTGCGGCGGCAAGAGACGGACAGAGGATTGTGGCGACCTATATTCACGATGATGCTGCCGCTGGAGATTGGGCGCCAGGAAGCGCGTGTCGATGGTGGCTGCATCGTAGCCTGCAAAGCTTGCAGACCCAAATCCAAGAGCTTGGTGGTGCTCTCACCTTTAGAAGAGGCGATACGGCTAGCGTTCTGAAACAGCTCTGCCAGGAGTGCGGGGCCCAATCCGTCTATTGCAGTCGACGTTATGAACCTTGGGCTGCTGCGCAGGAGAGTGCGCTGTATGCGGAGCTCAAGAATTCAACTCTTTCACTCAAACGATACCCAGGTACCCTTCTTCACGAACCGGGCAGCGTTCTCACTCAAGGGGGCGATCCGTTCAAGGTATTCTCACCCTTCTGGCGCGCCTGCCTGCGCAATCCAGTGAGCGAGCCGATTGCCGTACCGAAGCTTAGCTTTCACAAACCGCTCGAGAGCGACGCGCTGGAAGATTGGGATTTACTGCCCACAAACCCAAACTGGGCATCCCACTGGACTGATCTTTGGTCGCCCGGCGAGGCCGGTGCGGCGCAACAGCTCGATGTGTTTCTTTCCGGTGCTGCAGCGCAGTACGCGAGCAATCGCGATTTGCCTGCTGTGAGCGGAACGTCGAAGCTTTCGCCCCATATCCACTTTGGCGAACTCTCGCCACGGACTATCTGGTCGTACTGTGAACGGCAGACGGCTATCGGTGAATCCGATAACACGTCCCTCGCTAAGTTTCAGGCAGAACTTGGATGGCGAGAGTTCTCCTATCACCTTCTACATTTTTTTCCACACATTCCCGAGACCTCCTTCAAAGCGAACTTCAACGATTTTCCATGGTTACATGACGAAGCGCGCATTGAGGCCTGGCAGAAAGGCCAAACCGGCTATCCAATCGTCGACGCGGGTATGCGCGAACTCTGGCATACCGGCCATATGCACAATCGTGTGCGAATGGTGGCAGCATCCTTTCTTTGCAAACACCTGCTCACCCATTGGCGAGTTGGCGAGGACTGGTTTTGGGATACATTGGTCGACGCTGATCTAGCAAGCAATGGGTGCAGTTGGCAATGGGTAGCGGGCAGCGGAGCCGACGCAGCGCCCTACTTCCGAATTTTTAATCCGGTCACGCAGGGGGAAAAGTTCGATAAGCAGGGTGAGTATGTGCGCAGTTGGGTCCCAGAAATCGCTGGGCTACCGGACAAATATTTACATAAGCCTTGGGAAGCACCCGCACCGGTCTTAGAAGAAGCCAATATCGTTTTGGGTGAGCATTACCCGGAACCGATTGTCGATCATAAACAGGCGCGGCAAGGTGCACTTGATGCCTACGGGACGATTAGAGTTAGTCAGTAAGAGTCGGCCTCTTCCTTCGGGTCAGCTTTGGGTTAGCCTTGGGTGATCCGGGGTATTAGGAGATGAGAATCATGTTCGGCTCCAAAGTGCAGTATATGTTGACCATCGTTGTCATCGGTGACCTTGTGAAAAATCGGCGCGAAGACGGTTTCGCGTCCGCTAATGGTTACTCGAAGCTTTTCACCAGCAAGAAAGAAAGTGCTGCTGGGACAAAGGGCAATATGCAAGGGCACGATTTGGCCAAGGCTTAGAGGTTCGATTGAGTCTCCCGCCGGCACCGGCAGCCAATCGGTGGACTGTTCAATATTCAAGGCACGCCGGGAAGCACGACAGTAGCCACGGGTGAGAACGTCTTGTTGAACCCCGACAGACCCGTTGAAGCGGACCAGATCGCCTCGCCAATCCAGCTTATCGACATAGCAGCATAAGACCATATCGTCAGGTATTCCGGCATCGCTGGGGCGGACTTCGGCCCAGAGTTTCAGCATCATATAACCGGATAGCTCTATGTCTTCCTGGAAAGTAGTCTCGAACACGGCTTCACCCCGTTTCGCGTCATAGCCTAGTTCTGCTGCTACTTCGGTTGGCGTTGGGGACAAACCCGAATCCGAGAGGTACAACTTCTGGTAACGGGTTGCCAAAAGGGGCCATTGTGTTTCCCAACGGATCTCCTTTACCGTTTTTCTATCGCTACGTACCTCAAGCCGGACACTCGGCTCGTGCGCGAACTCATTGTCTTGCCCTTTAAGAAAGTGATCCATAAATCGCTTTTGCAACGCCAAACAATCCGGGTGATAGAACTCTGCCCACTTACCACCGCGGTGCGTATACAGCCATTTTTGCCTACTCCGAGCTTTTTCATAAGTACGGAAGGTGCCCATAGTGTGCAGCTCGTGATCGGAAAAAGATGCACCCACAAGCATCGGCACCGTAATGTTCTCAAGCGGTGGCGCCTTTGCTCGCCAGAATTCGTCATACAGCGGATGACGACCAAGGATTTCTGTTGGTATGGCCTCCTCTGCTGCAAGATAACTCGCGCTAGGACCATTGATACTTTCCTTCACCTCCGTATGCCACCAGAAGTCTAAGAATCCGGTATCCGCAACACCCGCTCTGCATGCCAAGTCGTGATACAGGTCCGACACGCCCTCCCAGGGAATCATGCACTTTAGTGCGGGGGGCAGGACTTCCCCTTCGGGAACCGCGGCGGCAAGGTATTGACTGATGCAAAGAAAACTCACTCCGCAGAGACCCACAGCCCCATCGGACCAGGTCTGCTGCGCTACCCAGGAAATCGCCTCTCGGTAACTTTGCCCCTGATGCGCTGACATTATCGACGCTGGCCCACCGCTGTTAGCGTAGCCAGGTAAGTTCAGGTTGACGAGGTTGTAGCCTGCAGGAACCCAAAAACCCGGATCTGGCGACTCCCAGCTCGCGAGTTTAGAGAAACGAGGATTCGCATCGGCTTGGGGGATCAAACGGTATTGCAGAGGGGGACCGGAAAACGGCGTTTTACCTAGCGATGCAATCTTACGATTGTCGTAAGGATGAGCACACATGACCGTCGGTCGCGGCGCGCCGTTCGCCTTTTGAGACTTAAAAATGTTTGCCGTAAGGTGGTAGCCATCTGGCATTGGTATCGATACGTCATAGGCAGCAAGCACATCGGGGTCGGCATCATAGAGTTCGCACTGGGGCCGCAATAGCTGGCCGCTTTTCAATGCCCGCTTGAGCATGGGCCAGGCAGCCCTCAACGTTTCGAGCTTTTCTCTCATCAAAAATACCGAATCGCCCACAAAAGAGACCGCTCCCGGATTCAGCATAGCGCAACAATGGCGCGATACAACGAAGCTGCGTCAACTACCGAGATGATCCACCGCTGCCATAACGGGCTGCGGGTTCAAAAATAGCTTAGCCAGGGCTTGTTGCTCTTTTCCCGGTGTTTGTAGTTCGCGAACCATCGTGCCAGCGGGTAATGAACCAGGATGAGCATGGCGGAGCCTAGCCAAATCTGACCGACATTGGAAAAGCCGTAACGCTCACCGTGGTTCGCTCCGAAAAACCAGTAGAGCACCCAGTAAGCTGCTAATAAGACGTATAAATGCACCACATAAATAAACATCGGTACCGATCCGTAATAACGGAGAGCGTCCAGGATTTTAAATGAGCGCCTGATCGACTCCAGACCTGCCAACAACAGCAAACCGATCCCGAGGGTGAGCAACAAGTAATCCAGCGATGGTGGATACTTCGTGAAGTTCAGAAATGACATTAGGGAGTACAGGTGGCTGTCGACCCTATGCCATGGGAGTGTTTCTCCGTAGCTATTAAAACCGCGCAGAAAGAGCAGTAGCAGCAGACAGGCAAAACCCCCGGCGATCAGAAGCTGTCTCCGCCGCTCGGAATCAAAGGTCGATTGATAAATTGGGCCGGCAAAGTAACCGAGCAAGATGACACCGAACCAGGGCAGCACCGGGTAACTGAGACTGACGCGAATACCCGCAAGCTCGAAAAGTTCACCAGGATCGTGCAGCACGGACCACAAAACGTAACCAAACTCGCCGGGCTCGAATTGAATCGGCTCCAACAGGTTATGGCCAAAGACGATTAGCGCACCCAGAATAGCCAACACCCAGTAGTTCAGGCGGCAAACAAGACCAAGGGCAATCATGCAAACGCCGATCGCAAACAATACCTGCAAGAATAGAAACGACGGGTAACTGTCTACCCATACCAGCCGATACAACACCACTTCGATCAAAATGATGACCAGCCCTCTCTTAAACAGAAAGGACTGCGGCGAGCGGTAGCTTGTATTAGCGGGATGGGCGTACAACCAAGCGGACATGCCCGCAAGGAAAATAAAAACTGGCGCACACAAATGGGTGAGTAAACGGGTAAAAAATAAATCCGGCTCGATCGTGTCGTACATTGGATCACCGGTTCGTACATGAAGGTAGAAGCGCTCACGTACGTGATCGACCATCATCAGAAGAATTACCAGTCCACGCAAGATATCTATCGAATCAATGCGCGCGTGTGAATGAGATAGAGAGTTCATTCGCGTATGTTTCCTGCATCAACATGACAAAGCCGAGTCCTTCGAACGCCCGGCTTCCGGCTTACGCCTGACACGCTTCAATCGTCGATAGGTCAAGGCTCTTGGGGCTACTCTCACTGATAAATTGTTACAATGTAACATGGGGCTGCAATCCCTATAATACAGCCACCTTCGCGGTCCATAACAACACCGAACACCTGAACGCCACGCCAATTTGTGGGCGCTGCTAACGTTCATCTTTAAGGAGACCTCCATGAAACACTCGCTATCCGCATCGTGGACCGTGGTCGCGCTTGCTGCCGGCATCGCGGCCGACACAGCAGTTGCGCAAACCGTTGATGCAAGTAACCGAGCGCTAGAAACAGTAACCGTCATTGGTAAACGCCAAGCGTACCGCGGCGACTTTGAACTGCTGGAAATTCCGCAGGCAGAGTTGAGAATTGACGAAGAAACCCTGCGGAACTCGGGGTCAATTGACCTAGTTCAAGCACTGGATCTGTCAGCCTCTGTGGCCAGGCAGAATAACTTTGGTGGCCTGTGGAACAGTTTTGCCATTCGCGGCTTTGTCGGCGATGAAAACCTGCCGAGCAACTTTTTGGTCAACGGATTCAACGCCGGGCGTGGTTTCGGCGGGGCTCGAGACTTATCGGGTATCGAGTCCGTTGAGGTACTCAAAGGGCCTCGTGCAGCCTTGTTCGGTCGAGGAGAACCTGGCGGAACCATCAACCTAGTCACCAAGCGACCCACTTTCGAAACTGCAGGACAGATTAGCGTCTCTGCGGGCAGCTGGAGCACCTATCGTACCGATGCGGACTACACCACTCCGCTTTCTGATAACGTCGCGATCCGCTTGGTCGGCGCCTATGAAGACGCTGAGAGCTTTAGAGACACAATAGAAACAGAGAAGCTGCTGTTCAGTCCCTCTATAGCCTGGCAAATCAGTGACGCCAGCCAGCTCATCTATGAAATGGAATACAGCGATCAGGAAACTCCCTTTGATCGTGGCGTTATCGCCATCGATGATGTCTTAGGGTTGATACCAGAAGACCGCTTTCTCGGCGAGCCAAGCTACGGTCCAATCGAAACGAGTGTGATCGGCCACCAGCTCGAGTTCCAACATGACTTCAATGACGACTGGAGCGCGCTGGTAGGGTTCAATTATCGAGAGACCGAGCTGGACGGACTCGCATCGGAGAACGGCTTTGGCGCTCCGGATGAGGAAGGAAACTACAATCGCTTTAGTCGCGACCGAGACTACGATGCCACTTATCAAGTCTTTCGGGCTGAACTGAGCGGTAACTTTAGCACCGGTGGACTGCAACATCGGCTGATTGTCGGTATCGATTCTGACGAGTTCGATAACGATCAAATCGCGTTCCGGGACAGAAGCACGGATCAGTTCATCAACATTTTTAACCCGGTATACGGGCTATCACCAGAATCAGGCTTGGAGCTCGCGCCCCAGATCGACCGACTGGAAACGCAGGAGTCTCTTGGTTTTTACATTCAAGATCAGATCAGTCTGACCGAGAAGCTGGACGTTCGCATCGGAGCGCGAGTCGATGACTACGAGCAGTCGCTGGACAACCGTCTTTCAGGCAGCACTTCTAGCTACTCGGAAACGCAGGTCAGCCCTCAGTTTGGTGTTGTCTATAAGGCGACAGACACGGTTTCTGTGTACGCAGTCTACGGGGAGAATTTCCGCCCCCTATCCGGTGCCACGAACGAGAACGACCTAGAACCAAACATCTCCAAATCGACCGAGCTTGGCGTGAAGTTCACGCTTAACAATGGCGCGCTTGCTGGCAACATCGCGATATTTGATGTGGAGCAGTCCAACATCGCTACCTTCGACGCGGACTTTAATCCGACCGCTGTCGGTGAGGCAGGAAGCCAAGGCCTAGAGGTTGATCTCACGGGCTACCTGACTGATACGCTGAGCCTATGGCTGTCCTACGCCTACGTTGACGCGCAGACGGAGAACGACTACACCGACTTCATTTCCTTTGCGTTCATCCCCGCAGGATCCGATCTGTTAAACGTGGCTGACCATCAATTCAGCCTACAGGTAGCACAGGATATGCAACTGGCGGGCAACGCCTTGACCCTAATCGGTGGCTTAACCTACGTGGGCGATCGCAGTGGGGAATTTGGTGATCCTAACTTTACGCTCCCTAGCTACACCACGGTGCGAATCGCTGCGAACTATCAAGTGTCTGACTCACTCGGTTTACGCCTAGAAGCGAATAACCTGTTCGATGAAGAGTTCTATACGAACTCCTTTGCTGACGTCTGGGTTCAACCGGGTATTCCGCAGAACTTCCGCGCGTCTGTGGACTTCAGGTTCTAGACAGATCTCTAGACAGGATGGCTCGCTCGGTTAGAAAGTAATCGAGCGAGCCACGCCTTGACTCAACCCACTGCTACACCCACACACTGCTACACCCACCCGCTACCTCACCTACCCGCTCTCACCTACCCGTTATGTCCAGGCACCCGTTAGGGCGCGTGGTTCCACCAGGCGAGATCTGAGAAAGCTCGTAAGTCCAGTTCATGCGTCCATGCGGAACGGTGCTGATGGGCAATATGAAAATAGGTCTCTGCCATTTCCTGCGGCAGTAGCAGCCCGTCGTGTTCCAATCCCCTCTCCTCCCGCAACTGTTGATAGAGGTCTGGACCGAGCATCTTCCCAAGCGTATCGGGTGCATCGACGGCGCCATCAACCAGAATGTGCGCTACGTGAATGCCCTTGGATGCATACTCTGCATTTAGCGTCTGGCACAACATGCGGCGCCCACCCATGGCCGCTGCGTGGGAATGTTGGCCTGCATTGCCCCGTACCGCCGCCGTCGCTGAGGTCACAAGCATTGTGCCTCCGCCGCGCTCGCTCATTAGCGGGAATAACACTTTGCTGACGCGGAACAGCCCAAAACACGCCATCTGCCAACCAAGTTCAAAAACTTTAGCTGTCGTATCGTCCAGAGATCGATTGCCTATTTGGGCCCCTAAATTAAAGAGCACAACAGAGATGGGGCCTATTTTCTCCACCTCCCCTATTAACTCTTCTAGGGCGTTCTCTTTAACGGCGTTAACCAGGTGCCCACTCGCAGAACCACCGTCCGCCTCAATCGCTGCGACCATCTTCCTCAAGCCTTCTTCATCGCTACGACGACACAGAGCCGCGTGATAGCCCTCGGCGGCGAACTTTTTCCCCACGCTGCCACCAATTCCAGCCCCGGCTCCAATAACTAAGCACACTTTCTTCATGCCCGTACTCCCTTTGTTGAATGATAGGTGTCTATGGCGATGTATTGCTTAGGCTAAGACTCACTTGTCACTACTTTCCCGTCAGCAATGAGGGAATCGACGCGTTCGCTCGTATAGCCCAGATCCATCAGAATCTGTCGACTGTCCTCACCAAGCTTTGGCGCGGGGCGTCGGATCTCGGCGGGAGTTCTATCAAAGCGAGCGGCGGGTCGAGCCTGGCGGACTTCTCCGAAGCCCTCGAACTCAATTTTTTTAATTGAGCCGTTAGCGACAATTTGCTCGTGGGCCATAAGCTCCATTCTGTTGAGCAAGGGAGCGCAAGGCACGCCCTCCTGGTCGAGACGTTCGAGAATCTCCTCACTAGACCACTTCGCAATTTCCTGGCCGGTAATCGTTTTCCGCTCTTCCCCGTTTACGAAGCGATCGGAAGCAGTTTTGAATCGCTCGTCTTCAATAAGATCTTCTCGATTCAGGGCTCGACACATAGCCGCCCACTCCTTATCCGATACGGCCCCGGCAGTAATGTGTCGATCCTTGGTTTGATAGATCAAGTCCATCTTCCCTTGGAACCTAGTGACGTCGAATTCCATATCCGCATAGGTGAGGCCAGCCATCCCCTCCGGCCAGAAAAACGAAAGCATCGCGTCGAGCATAGAGAGACGGATATGTTGCCCTTCTCCGGACTTTTCACGGGCGTACAGAGCCGACGAAATAGCCTGCGCAGCGGCAATGGACGTGACCTTGTCCGCGATGATGATGCGAAACATTTGTGGGCGTCCGCTTCCCCGGTCCATCTGAATATCCGTAGCCCCCGAGAGCGCCTGGATTACCGGGTCGTAGACTCGTTTCGCTGTATAGGGGCCTTCTTCGCCAAAACCACTGATCGAGACAAAGATTAGACCTTTGTTTTTGGCACGCAGCGTCTCCTCAGAGAAACCCATTTTCTCGATCGCCCCGGGTCTAAAGTTTTGGATTAAAACGTCAGCCGTCTCGGCCAGCTTATAGAGAACTTCCTTGCCCTCTTCAGTTTTCAGATCAAGCGCAAGCGACTGCTTCCCTCGATTACAGGAAAAGAACGAAGAAGTAACACCATTATGCGGTGGACCAATGTGCCTCATCTGCTCGCCGATGAGCGGCTCGATCTTAACTACGTCTGCACCTTGATCGGCGAGCATCATTGCCGCGACCGGTCCAGAGACCATCGTTGTAAGGTCTAAGACCTTTAATCCACTAAGTGGCCCCACTAGCAAGTCCTCCAAAAAGATCCGGGTAGTTGATCTGCATCGCTTTACCGTAGGCTGGCCGCGAAGCAATTCGTTGCTGATAACGTTTAATAGACGCGGGTAACTCCACGCCATAAAACTCTGCCCAATCCAAGCAGGACATCAGCATTAAATCGGGCAGGCTGAAAGTCGATTCCATTAAATAGTCGTGGCCTGCCAGATGTTCCGCCAACACCGCGAGGTGGCGTTGCAGGTATGTGGCGCAAGAGGCAACAACCTCCTCGCTGGCGCCGTAAATGCCTGAAAGCTCGCCGTGCCGTCGCATTACGTAGAGACTGGTCTCATCCAACTCACCATAGATGTAGCAACACCACTCATCTTCTTTGGCCTTTAGCACCTTCGTGTCGGGAACGAATACGGCCCCGTTCGCATAGCTATCCAACAGGTAACGGCAAATCGCCAAGCTTTCAGAGAGTCGTACATTTGCGTCTTCGAGAAAGGGAATTTTCTGTTTACGATTCATCCGCGTGTATTCGGGTGTTTGTGTTTCCCCGGTTCTGGGACCAATGGGAAGAAGCTCATAGTCGAGCACGAGTTCTTCCGCCAGCCAAATTGGTCGAAAGCTTCGTGGAGTACCTGCCCCCCACAGCTTGATGGACGCCATATTCACTATCTCTTAGTCAGTGACAAAAAAGGTAGCAGCTCAAACGGCTAAAATTAAATGAATAGATTTTGTATATTTGCGTAAATCTTGGAATACAGTCGCAGCATTCATATCTAAGTAGAAAGCGAATCATGGACGTTCAAGACATTGAGTTAGTCAAGGCCGTAGAAGAAGAAGGAAGCATCTCTCGGGCCTGTGTTCGCTTGAACATTTCTCAACCGACGCTGAGTAAGAAGTTAGCGAGACTTGAGCAGGTTCTTGGCACCCGGCTTTTTCAACGCTATTCGAAAGGCTTGGTGGCCACTGACACCGCGCGCTACATCCTCTCCAAAGCTAAACCTTTGCGTGATCAAATCAACGAGATCGAGCGCCATATCGAACTGATTAATCAAATGGACGCGGGAGAGCTACGCCTTGGGGTAGGACCGATCATCGAGCAACTTATGCTGCCGGACGTCCTACGGGTATTCACTGAGTCTACCGGTAATGTCCGCTTATCAATTGTTACAGAGAGTGAAGAAACGCTTCTTCGCATGCTCCGAGGGTCGAAGCTTGATGTAGTCGTCGGGCCCTTTCAGGCTCGCGATCAAGATGGGGAGCATCTTCTGGCGTTTCCCATGATCGAAGACGAAATCATAGCGGTAGTCCGAAAAGGGCATCCGCTACTGGGTCGCAAATCCTACAAACTTCTCGATCTAATCGAATATTCTTGGGTTGCTCCAAAGGCGCAAGGAACGGTCCAGCAAACGAGCGACCATCCAGTCTTTAGTAAAATGAAAATCAGCTCGGACAATTACAGCTTGCTTAAGCAATTGACGATTCGCTCGGACGTCATATGCGCGGGCCCTTCGGCTGTGTTTAAACAAGAACTGGCTGACAAATTCCTCATAGAAGTCCCAGTGTCCCTAGAGGTGACCTGGGAAAGTGCCTTGCTGGTTCGACCAGAGACCTTGGCAACACCTTTGGGAAAGCACTTGGTGTCGCTCTTCACTACACTCAGGGATAGCTATTCGAATTAGCTGCCCCGGTTAGTGATTCATAGATGCGCCCCTGCAAAGCGCGCCATTGCAGGGACTACTCATAAAACATCGCCCTAGCGCTCGTCTGAGAGAGACAAGCAAGGCATCATAGCCACTTTAATAATAAGTAAAGGTAGAACACTGTGTCAGAACCCCTAGACGTCTTCTGGTCCTTCCGAAGCCCCTATTCCTATCTAGTCACGCCGGATCTCCTAAAACTACAGGCGGATTACGACGTCGACGTACGCCTTCGGGTCGTCTACCCCATCGCTATCCGAACTAAAGCCACTCTTTTCAATAAAGATAATCGTAAACCGGCGATGTACATCGTGATGGACTCAATTCGGCGAGCGGAGTTTTTAGGGTTGCCCTTTGGCTGGCCCAATCCAGATCCGATCGTTCAGAACTTCGAGACCCTCGAGGTTGCGACCGAACAACCCTACATCTACCGCTTGTCGGCCCTAGGTGTAGAGGCGCAACGGCAAGGAAAAGGCATCGAATTTGCCGCTGCGGTGTCGCACTTGGTGTTTGGGGGAACAGCCGGCTGGGATCAAGGCGACCATCTAGCTAAAGCAGCAGCCGGTGTGGGACTAGATCTTCAAGCCATGGATGCCGCTATCGAGCATGGAGATCAACTGGATAGCATCGAGCAAAACCACCAAGACCTGGAAGCACTTGGGCATTGGGGTGTCCCCACTCTCGGCGTGCGCGGAGAACCTTTCTTTGGACAAGACCGAATCGAAACGCTCCGTTGGCGACTGGATAAACTCAGCATTCCGCGGCGCTGAGCTCAGAAATCGAGCGATCCTGTGAACCCACCTCCTTACCCCGGCCAATCGCGTGATAGCGGGGTATTCCATATCGCGTGAGATTGCCAAACACAGCGTCGACATCAACAACCTATGCGATTTTTCGTTGGCCAAACTATTGTGATTGATGGGGGCAGCATGGGTCGATCTTTTAGAATATTCAGCGAGCGTCAGTTGAAGGGGCAAAATAAGAGCTGGGCATTATCAGCCTTGCACAAAATGAGTTGATCGCTCTCGGCATGATGAGTTGTATGAAAAGAAATTAGTCAACAGCGAGTTCAATAACGAGTTAAGAAGTCGTTAAGCGCCACGCCAAGACTAAGACGTTGAAGTTCAAAGTCATAGTCAATCAAGCTCTCGCCCGCACCGTCGTAGTAGGAAACATACCAGCGAAAAACCCGGTTGATCGGGTGACTCCAGGTGAGCTCAAAGTTTGTACTTTCTGTTCCTGGGTTTAGCATGGCCGTGAAGGTGCTCCGATTGGGCGTCCATATCGCACGCAGATCACCGTAACCCCTATATTTGTACATACCGGGGTTATCGTCGTCGTCTTCATCCTCTGGCAGTCGATACCAAGCTCGGGTGAAGAGGGAAACGTCTTGGCTCACTTGGAAACCGGCGCGAGCTTCGAGGCGGTTCCAGCTCCGCGAGAGAGCCTGTTCCCGACCGTTGGATTCGTGCACAAAGCCCAGTGACCATCCTTCGAGAGGTACGCCTAAAAAGCGGTTTTGTTTATTGCTGCGAACAAAGAACTCCGGCTGATAGTTTGTTTCTCTAAACGGGCTTGAGAAATCGTCGTTCGCGATTTGCCACCAGGATTTCGACGTGTAAGCAAAGTAAAGATCGAGATCCGTAGAGAAAAGATTCTGCGCAATTGGTGCTTTAAAGCTAATTTGAAACACCGCTTCCTGATCTTCTACCGGGTTGGCGCTATCCACCAGCGGCGCAAACGGTGTTTGATTGGCCTCTTCCATAAACGAGTAAGCAATGTAATTCGGCGCGTGCGGGGTCAGTGTGAACAGGCTGCTCTCGATACGGTCTTCCAAGCCGATTCGCTGCCGGATAGCCCCTGCTTCAAAGTCTGTTGAGGCCGGCACGGGAACAGCGACGAGCGCATCCGCTCCCGCGTTGACATCGCTGGCCTCACAGCGCTGGCGAAGTTCGCGGATTGTCGTCTCTGGGGATGCGCTTTTGACAAGACGGATCAGGCACTCATCGTCTGCAATAGCAGGTGCAAACCAAGCGCTGGACCATAGCATCGCGCCGGCACCACAGATCAACATGAAGCGACGTGGAGTCCTTAGGACAGCATATCCTTTCAACCGAGATTCCTTGGAAAGCTGAAATGCTCGTCGCAACACGCTATTCCATGCGCTGCACAATGGATGCAGATTCAGAGGCTGACGCGGCGGATAGGCTAAAGCGTACGGAGATATCGTAGGACCACTTGGTCGATCAGAGCTGCAGACCATATTCCTCTCCTAGCGGTTCGGCACGCTTTAACGTTATCAATCCTCGAAGAAAAACATAGACCTATTTCCGCGCATTGGTGCGCGGCGTGACAACGTCAAAGGAGGCAAGTATGTTGTTATCCTCTTAGCCGTTATAACCCACCTATCGGGCTAAAGCGGATCACAGTAGCAAGGGCACCGTAGGATGGCATCCGATCTATGTAGGTTCATAGACGACGTTCACCGCAGCAGTTCGGGCAAAGCCTGTGCCGAAACCTTAATCGAATTTCTGCACAGCCAGGGTGCCGACGGCGTCAACATTTTTTTTGGCCAAACCGTATCCCCTTCCAAAACGCTCAATTACCCGATATTCAGTTACCCCAAGAGCTTTGTAGACACTATCTATGCGCTAACGGATCGACGCATCACGCGGCGAGTTGAACGCATGGAAACGAATCTCCGTTGGGGATACGACTATGACCTTAATGACCCGCGAGCGCGCAAAGATGAGAAAACACTCGCGTTACACGCGCGTCAAAGCATGTCAGTAAAGTGTGGAACCGTCTTTCCGATACCGACTCGGATGCAAGAAGGCCCTTCAGGAATAGGTATTACCAGTCGACTTCCCCGTAGTGAGTTCGAACAGTTTCTTGACGAAAAGCGGCAAAATTTAGCCACTGCATCGGCCGTAGGGCACTTCACTATTCAAAGGTTGGAAGTAACGAAGGCCCTCACGCCTCTCTCGCCACGAGAAGTCGAATGTCTGCAGTGGCTGGCCAGCGGTCTGCGGGTGCGAGAAATCGCGACCAAAATGGGTATCCATAAAGTAACCGTCGATCTTCATCTCAAGAATGCGCGCAGAAAGCTTGATGCGCCCACACGAGAAGTAGCGCTTGCAAAAGCGATCCACTCCGGAATTGTACAAATCTAAGAATTTTTCCTCGCCAGGCCTCAGCTTCAAGCTACACGACCAAGAAAATTCCGAACAGGACGTAAGCTCCTACATCAAAGCGTCTCCTTAAGAACTGAACTCCCAGTAGAGATGCTTCCGACTTGGCTGCGGGAGTGATCGCTAGCTATGCATTTGCACAGGATTGAAGCGACGACGCTCGTCGGGCATTTTTGCGGTCTAGGTCACCTGTGCACAAAAACCCAACGACTTGCCTCTTTGAATTGAAACCATTGGTCACTAGCGCTAGCACGCAAGGGAAATCAACAGTGTCATCATCTTTCTCACTCCGGTCATCCTCATCACGGATTCTTCTAGTCACGGTAGCACTCCAGCTATGTTCAATGAACGCTAGCTACGCCACGAACTTCGATGGGATCGATATAACCGATGGTCCATTGTTTTTAAATGAAGCTTTCGAAGTCGCTGGGAAAACAAGTGACCTAGATAGCCTGATCAGTACTATTAATTTTCAGACCTTTGAATTTGCGGTCGACAACACGGGACGGCTATCTAGGCAAACTACTGTCAACCGCAGCGTAGTGGCGTCGGAGTTTTCCTGGACGATTAGCGGGGCTGGAACTGATGAAACCCTCCATTTGGACCTAAGCACATCAGCAAACACTGAGGGGAGTTCCTTCATTACGGTTCCCTTTCCGTTAGAGCAGAGCAACCCCGCAGTGCAAGCGCTAGCAGACAAGTTCGGTCAGCAAGCCGTCGACCAACTCTTATTGGTCGACCCGAGTCTATTTTTCACCGGGCAGCTAGAAGTCAGGGACGCGCTGCAGACGATCACGATCACCCCAGAGCAACCGGGTGTATGGAGGCTGGTCACCGAATTTATCGAAACCTTGATCATTCCCCAAAACGTGATTGATGCGGTACCGGGAGGCTGGCAAGGAGACACAACACCATCCAGCGCGTTACAAGATCGAGAAGCATTAGTTGACTGGCGTCGCTACGCAGGCACCGAGTTCACAAATTTCAGTACCAACGATTTCAACGGCGCATGGGCGTTACCGGTCTTTCTTAGTGACCCCTCCGCCACACCCGCACCGCCAGCGACGCGGACGCAGCAGTTTTTTTCAGAAAAAGTTGACTTCAATACCAACGGGACCGCAGCGGGCACCTACTCAGGAATAGCCTTCGATTGGACCTTCGATGGACTGGTATTGACGCTCACAAGCGGTAGCGAGACGTTCGCTTACCGGTTGCTGGAAGAGAATAACGGTGTGGCACTCCTCTCGCTGAGCTATACCTCCGCCAGCAACCCATCCGGCTTTTTGATTGCAGGCCAAGGAGGACAGTTTCAGACTTCCGGTCTGACGCGGGCCCAGAATCTGCCAATACCCCTACCGTTCTATTACCAGACGTACATTGTTGGCGTGCCAACTGTGGAAAATGGGGAACTTGCTTGCGAGGGAGTCGATGGGTTCTTCTTCACTGATGCGGGCGGAGCGCGGCAATTCTTCGGTTGTGGCCAAGCCGGCTCGGACTCCGACATCTTTTTGAATCCAGAAGGCAGCTTTGCTGTCGATGGAGAAGAAGCCATTTTTTTACGCGGCAGCGCGTTTTCGCAACAACGCCGCTATTGGCAAATACTGTCTGAAAATTCTGCCGGTCTGATTGTCGCAATCGAACGCTTTGAGTTCGTCAGTGACAGTAACAGCAACGGTCAATTCGAGGATAGCGAGGCCAGAGAAGCCGCGAGTCCGAGGCTGATTGTGCTTGAAAGACTCGACCTATCAAATGTCGGTGACGAATGGAATGCGCTCGACATCGATGGTGACGGGCTCGATAACGCCGGTGAAGAAGCGGT
>JBCBZV010000156.1:0-8548 GCA_039815155.1 Pseudomonadota bacterium | reverse complement strand
TTAGCAAACGCTTGCCGGCACAGGAATGCCCCGCGGAGGATCGGGTAGAGACGATTTCGATCCAGCGTCACGGACGGCGGCTTAACAGTCCCGCCGTCATTTGGTTTCGGTGCTGATCCACAGTGCTGTCGTCCGCTGGCATTGCAAGGAAAACGGCGCGACCCAGTATTTTTGGCTTTCAGTTCTCAAGGTACAGATTGACAAGTTTTTCTTCGGCGGAATAGAACAGGGCTTTGAAAATCACACCGTAGAGTAAGGTCAGAAAATTCACTGATAATGCTGGACCGAAAACCTCTTTAAATGCTGAAGCTTCAATGTTTGTAGCCATCTGTATGGAACCGATCAAAAAACCGATTAATCCCAAAAATAAGCATTGATTGCCGGTAACATGTAGGAAGCGACGAGCTGAGTGTATCGAATCGGTTGTGATACCTATCGTACCGCTAAATGTTAGCCGAAAAGCCAATCTACAGGATGCAGACGATGTTGCCGCTATTCCCAGCACAATGGCGGTAGGAACAACGATGACCATCGAGGGTAAGTTCAAAAATTGCGCGCCGTTTCCAGATAAAGCCATCGCGATAGCGTTAACGATGAAGAAAAAAATAAACCCGTATAAGTAAGCCATATTCGTACCTCGTCCTTTCCAAAAATACAAACCTGCGGTAGTCAGAACTTGTTTCCAAAACCAAATTGAAGCTCTGAACCTTCCTAGCTCCGGGAGGATTTGATCTAGATACTCTTCCTGTAAGTCGCCAAGAATTGGATCTACCAGTCTTTTAGGTAGACAAACTTCCATGAGGACGCTTGCCAATCTCGACGAAAAATTTGACTTCGACGGGTCAGAGGGCAGCACATGGGCTCCCTGCTTGAGTCTGGGGTGTCAGCAAAACGCCTTCCCACATAACTTCCAAACGACCCTTAGTCGCTCGCAAAACGCGCATGCCGTCAGCGGTTACTTTGAAAAAACGCTTGGCCCTTCCTCCGCGTTCGGCGGTAGCTTCGCCAAGCAGAGAAGTGACGTAGCCCTTGCTCTCAAGGCGCTCTAGCGTGGCGTAGAGCGATCCTATAGAAGTGTCCCGATCAATCAGCTTCTTTAAAGTGGTACGCACATTCATTCCATATGCATCTTCGCCAAGGCGCACTAACGCAAGAAGAACTATGTGCTCGAATTCTCCGAGATGTTTTTCTTTCGACGCCATCTTTTTCGTATAGCATAAGCGATATTTTCTACATTGTAGAAAATATTAAGAACTTTGCAAGTACAGTCACCGTCTGATTTTTGAACACACTTGTTTAGCATGTCAGGTTACTTCGGTTAGGCAGTCATTTCCTAAGTCGCACAAGTCAATGACTGCTTTGGGTCCAGGCTGTGTGAAAAATTCCGAGTAAAAGTAGTGGGCTGCAGATTTAGCTGTATTACGTGAACCAGAGTTGTCTCCGATGAGAGTATCTTTGTGAAAGTTCGAATGAGGCCGCTCTCCGCACGACAATACAAATCAACTTAGAGTTTTCACAAAGCCTGGGTCGATAGAGGCCTCCCTGAACAAGGCTTTCAAACGTCCGCTTGTACTCGACCTAATACCGTCTGCCAGATCAAGTCCAAGCTAATACAAATTGATATGTCGAAGGGCCTATCACAAGGTACGTCAAAACGAATTCGCACTCGCTAGGCCCTTTTCTTGTCAGTCTGAATACGGTTCGCTCGTCCATGAGTGGGACTAGCGAAGGGCTTTAAGATATTTCGGTTTTCGTTAGCACTCGATGCGCTACGTAACCGCTACAGCTTTGTAGGTTCTTCCGTGTAGAGACGAACATCGCTGTCGCTAATGCCCAGCTCTCCCGCCTTAGCAGACCAAGCGTTGTAGTGGGCAGATTGGGCGTGAGCACCTAGCGCTTCCATCGACTCCCAGCGTTCGTTGATCCACACCAGATTAGCCTCTAGCAAATCAAAGCTCAACGAATACTCAACGCATCCGGCTTCGGCGCGACTGGCCGTGGTCAACTCTTCGATTGCGGCTTTGGCTCCTTCGATATCGTTTACTCTTATGGATCCGGCGATATGAATCATTGTGTTTCCTTATCAAAAATGTGTGAGTGTGTCTCCGTGCTTACAAAATCAGCTCCAAGTTCAAGCTGCTCGGAAACCGATCTGCAAGCGGTTTAAGATAACCAACGGTGTCCAACAAGTTCCTCGGACAGTTGCCATAGGCGTGCTGCTTTCTCTTCGTTAAGCGCTCGCCGCGCCACCGGGGCGTCTCCTACGGGACCGCGCAGACCGGCAGGCCCCGTTGGACCGTAGTAGGCACCGCGCTCGGCTTCGTCGCCCGCCGCAGCGAGCACCGTGGGTATCGCGCCGCGAGCAGAGGACTGTGCGACCAACTTGTTTCCGAAGCCGTAAAGGAAGCCAAGCAAAGCGTTTGGCCCAGTGGTCTGTAGGCGGGTATCCGAATAACCCGGGTGACAGGCAACAGCGATTGCTGGACTCTCGGATTGCTGAAGTCGTCTATCAAGCTCAAAGGCGAACATCAGATTCGCGAGCTTACTCTGGGCGTAGCTTTTACTGCCTGAGTAGGAACTGCTCAGCATGATGTCGTCGAAGTTGAGTCGGCCGACTTGATGAACCAGGCTTGCTACCACCACGATTCTCCCTGCTGCGGCCTCGACAAGATCGAACAACAGCGCAGTCCACAAAAAATGCCCGAGATGATTGGTGCCTAGCTGAAGTTCGAAGCCGTCTTTGGTTTCAAGCTGCGGGGTCTGCATAATTCCAGCGTTGTTTATCAAACCGTCGATTTTGCTGTAACGCTGACGAACGACCGCAGCTGCATCCCTGATGGACGCCATATCCGCAAGGTCTAAGCTAACCGTGTCGACGTCCCCCGCAGACTCAGTTGCAAGCTTTTCCTGCGCTGCCGCCGCCCGTTCTTGCGAGCGACAGGCGAGTACCACGTCGCCCCCGGCACGGCTTAGATAGCGCGCCGCTTCAAAGCCAATTCCCGAATTGCCCCCGGTAATGAGGAAAGTCTTGCCCGCAAGGTCGGGCAGCAGGCTGGGACGCCAGTTTTTGATGCCGCTATTGCTTATCTTTCGAAGCATACGCCTACCGGTTGGGGGAGAGTATTTGGCAGGCTATGGCCCGCTCGATTCGGTGCCGCGAGGATCGCCGTATTCGGCACAAACATCAACCTGTGCTAAAGATGAATACTCATCCGCTGTTAGGATGAGCACGGATGCCGAAATACGACGTGGCTTCTAGTATGAGGAATGGTTTCTAAAGTGAGGAGCGAGATTGAGTATGAGTAGAGAAAGCAGGTTAATCAGTTTTGCGATGCTCCTAGTTTTCTGGCTGAACGGTGCTTTGGCGCAGGAGGTTGCCGATGACAACAGCGGGGAGATTGACGAGCAAAAGCTGAAGCAAATCGAGACGCTACTGAAGCAGTCCGGCCAATCGAACGAGGCAACGGCTCAACAGTTCATTGACCTGTTTCTTGGTCAAATGACAGTGATGTTGCGGCAGGCCAATCCTAATCTAGATGCGCGAGCGATTGAGTTAGTAGAAGAAGAGATTGTGGAAGTCGTCGCTGAGAAGTTCTTGACCGAAGGTGCGATGCTGACTATCGCCGCTCCGCTTTACGACAGGTACTTTTCCGTCGATGAGCTTGAGCAGATGATCGCGTTCAACGATTCAGAGCTTGGACAAAAGATCCTCCGTGTGATGCCCTTTATTACGCAAGAAAGCATGCAAGCGGGCGCCCAGCTAGGCCAGTCTTTGGGGCCCGAAATCGCCCGTCGAATAGAAGAACGCCTGAAGGAGGAGGGAATCGAGCTCATCAATTAGCGTGCGCAGGGTCGTTTCCCGAAAGGAACGACCCGATTGCGCAGAGATGTCCGCCCTTCTCCAGCGTATCGGAAAAGCAACTCCAGCGTTTTTAAACAATGCAGCCCACTAGGTTGAGCAGCTCCAGGCTAGCCCCGTCAGGCTTTTGAACACTATGCCACACCCTACGCTGCCTTACCGCGCCCGAGGCTTAGGCAGCAACGAAGCACCCGTGAAAGCCCAGCGGCAACACTCTTTCCATCGTAGCTTGGGCGATCGGCCCATCTGCAAGTCGGTTGGCTCGAAAAATGGCCACGCCGCTTAGTCCCCGTTCATAATCCAAGAACCCTTGCATCGCATAGCCACCCTCCGGCCCTGCTATAAACAGCGCCTCTTGGGCGATCACGCCATCCCCGTAGTCAAAGCTCTGCTTTTCAGCGGTAAGCGGGTCAACGCTGCTGATGGCTCTTGCTAAGGTAGACTCGCTCGTTGCCTCGCCGCTAGTGCCCAGCAGAGTTTGCGGAGAGAAGGGGTTACGAAGATCGAAGTTTGGAAACTCCATATCCGAGTTGAGATTTGTGATTTGTACCCGCTGCAGTCTTCGATCAAGGTCGTAGCGAACAAGCGTCGGCGCAGCATGAGTCGCGCCAGCTTGCTGCTGCGCAAAGCGGCGCATGCTGTCCGTTACGATTTTTGAGTCTTCGTACTGGCAAGCCGTGAAGTGGAGCCCATCCCGGTCTTGCCAACCATTACCGAAGTGAAAAACGAAGCTTGCCGGCACCTCTACTTTTGCTCGTAACGAAAGGTCACTGCGCTGAAAAACCAACAGCTGACTGGCCTGCTGCGGTTGCCAGTGCATCTGATCGACAAAAGAATGCCCCGACCCGAATACCGCAGAGCTATTCAATACAACAAGGTATTCGGGCGTTAGAACGAAGTCGTGTATGTAGCCGCCAAAATCCAGGCCATGCATTTTCGCAGTCCGGAGCTTGCCGTTAGCGCCGACGTGGTAGAGCACGAGTTTAGGCAAGTGCAGCCAGGGCACGGAGCCTATGTTCCACAAGTCGCCATTTTCGTCGAACTTGGGATGAGCGGAAAAAGGAACTCCGGCCAATTCTTCGCTCCAGCTCCGAGGGCCGTGAGTTGCGAGCGTTTCTGGATCGAGCGCATAGGGCATGCCTGCTTCCCAGAGCGCCAAAAGTTCTCCGTTGAGCGGCTGCACATTGATATTGGCAACATTGGTGGATTCGTTGTTTCGCGCCGCTTGCGCGTTCTCGAACAAACTCCCGGCACCGTTGTAGAGGAACCGGCCGGCGGCCTGTTCCTGCTGAAATTTGCGCGTGCGAACAAAGCGGCCCTCGTGGCTCACGCCGCGTTCATCAAAACGAAAGGCTTGGATCATGCCGTCGGGATCGAACCAGTGTTGATAGCGTTCTCCCGCTCGTTCGTACAGGGCCGGCCCATTTCGAAACAGGCTTCCGAAGCAGGATCGTGGAATTTCGCCTTCAAGTTCGATTCGTTGTCGGGGAAGATCCTCCGATACGCCATCGAAGCCGACGGACCATGCAGGAGTGTCCGTGCCGTTGGCACTTGCCCGCGCTGGGTCCGTGCCCGTCGCTGCAAACGCTGAGGGAAAAGGGGCCGCGTGGGCGCTGGCGGCAACCGCCAGCGCTTTCATGAACTGCCTTCTGTCCATGATCAACGAAGGGAAATCGTTGCGGTTGTGTTATCCGTCACCGAAACGGCGGCGTCTTCAAAGGAGGGTGGTCCCATCCTCCCCGCGTTATTACTAAACCCGTATCCCTCCTTAGGAATGCCAAGCATATTGCTGTCGAGTTCACCGTTTCCGTTCTCATCATGGAACAGCCGCACGGCGTAGTTACCGGGCTGCAGATCATGAAGGGTTAGCGAATAGGTGGGTCCTCTCAGCTTGCCCTGCGCGGCGAGTATCGCCGCATCGGTCTCGCCAGAGTCGTAGCTTTCCTTGCTGTTAAACACCGACAAGTAGACCGTGCCCTCCGGTTTATCGAAATTGTCCACGGTAATCGTGAGATCAGCAGAGAAAGCTCCCGGTACAAAGCACATTGCCGTAACCGAAAATAGCTTTCTTAGGACAGGCAGATCTTGCGCTGCACCTAAGGTTTCCAAGAACTGTAAGCCTCGAAGGACTCGTAGCTTTGGCATCGCCAGTAGCGTTTTCATGATTAGTGCCTCTTTCCAGTGAGTGCAAACAATGGCACTTAGTATCGCCGCAACCCGCACCGCTGGAATGTGCCACTGGTCATTTTTGTGGATAGAGCAAACCATGACTTTTGGCACGGTAGGCGGGCTGGGCGATCTCTATTACTCTGCGCCGATGGACACTCAAGGTAAGGGAAAGGAGCAAATCTTCCTGATTGGATCGGGATTGCTTGCAGTGACCCTGGTTGCCTGGATTAGTTTTCAAAGTACTGGATCTTGGCTCGGACTCATGGCGCACGCGGTTTTTGTGCTCTTTTTCTTGGCCGCCGCTTTTTTAGACCTACTGGCGTTGCCCAACCGCTTCGGAATTTTTGCCTTGATGGCGATGCTCTTCATCGTGCTGCTGTCGCTGTTTCTCTTCCCGGACACGGTGACGTTGATTCTGGCGGTCGTCCTCATTGTCAGTGCTCCCTACCATCTCAGCCCTCGTGCCAGTTGGATCTTGCTCCTGCTCAGCAACCTGCTGTTCTGGCTAGAGTTTGAAATACTCCTCGAGAACGGCGTATTCCTCCCTGCGTGGGCGACTTTGTTCGCTTTACAAATCTTTGCGATTAGCTCCAGCTTAGTTCGCCGTCGAGAAGAGGAGTCTCAGCGCGTGCTCGCTCGTCAGAACGACGAGCTACTCGCTTCCCGAGCCATCATGTCACAGCGAACTCGTGCCGAGGAACGCTTACGCATAGCGGGTGACCTGCACGACACGATTGGCCATCGACTCACCGCGCTGCAACTCCAGCTTGAAGCGCTGGTGCACCAGACACCGGATGAACTTAAGGCTGATGTAAAGCGCTGTAAACAAGTAGCAGCGGAACTGCTCGACGAAGTGCGATCAATCGTCAAGGAAATCCCCAGCTCTCCGACAGCGGACCTGTCACACGCTATCCGAGAATTGGCCGAACTCACTCCGGGAGTGACCGTCTCGGTAGAAGGGGATCTACCTGTCGTTCAGCCAGCGCTTGCTCAGCAGATCATCTTTTGCATTCAAGAGGGGATTAGCAATTCGATTCGCCACGGGAGTGCGAACAAGATCAGCATCGCTTTTGGCAACGGAGAACTGCGTATCAGTGACAACGGAAGAGGCCTGGGCCCCCGAGGCCTCCGCGAAGGTTTTGGACTAGCGAACATACGTCAGCGCTTGGCGCCGTTCTCCGGCAGCGTCAATTTGGACCCTCGTTCTGACGGCACTGGCTGCGTCCTTCGACTCAACTTGGGCGAGGGGGTGCTCGCATGATTGAGGTTGGTTTAGTGGATGACCAGGCGCTTGTGCGTGAAGGTATCGCTCGGCTAATCGAGTTGTCGGGAGTAGCGCGAGTTCGCTGGCAGAAAGCGAGCGGCGAAGACGTGGTTTCCGAACTGAAAGCGCAACCGGTCGCAGTGCTGCTATGCGACATTCGCATGCCGGGACTGGATGGGATTTCCCTGCTGAAACGCCTTCGCGGTGCTGCCAACGCACAACCGGTACTCATGTTGACCACCTTTGACGATCACACCTTGTTTCTGGAAGCGCTCTCGGCAGGGGCAAACGGCTTTCTGCTAAAGGATGTATCCCTTGAGAAGCTCATCGACGCGATCGAAACGGTCGCGGCGGGTGGCTTTATCGCTGAGCCACGGTTGGTATCGCAGGTATCTACCGGTATCGAGGACGCGCCTCCCGCGTCTCCGGATCTCCTGACGGTGAAAGAACGGGAAGTGCTTCGCCTGGTAGCCGGGGGACTGTCGAACAAGGAAATCGCCAAGATTATCTGTCTCGCAGAGGGTACCGTTAAAAACCACGTGTCGACGATACTGTCGAAGCTCGATTGTCGAGATCGCACCCAGGCTGTTCTTTACGCTATTCACTGGAAGTTGCTTTAGCCGTTGCCTTCGCCCAGAGGAAGCCGACTCGGTAGAACGAAACTCCGCTACGGACAAGGTCTTAACTCGCCTGAAGTTCAATCGACAAGAGACGAAGAGCATCAACAGCAACACGGCACCGACACAAGCAGATACACGCGCACCTCCAATTTTCTCGGAGAGTTGTTCTGGCTTTCTCGCCTTTCCTCGTGAGTAATGAGTAGGGATGCTTACAACACCGAACAAGCTGCACCGGCCAAGAGCGTTGCCTGCTCTCGAGAGCGGTCCTAAGTTTGCGCATCGTGCACAGCCGGGGGGCGTATTGATCTCTTCAAGATGAAGATTTTCCTTGCTTGCCACGTCCTTACGCGGAAGGGGGTCGGGAATCGGGACGTTCACGAAATCAGCACGAAGAAAGGTAGCGGGGTAGATGCCGTGGTAAAAACGGTCGTACGTCACGGTCATTTTGCGGGGGGAATGTGGGGGGAGATAATGCAGCGTGGGGGACAAGGGGATTGATCGTCCTTCAAAGGGTCTGCAATACCTGTTTCAAAGCTTCATGTGTTGGTAGTAGCGCAGGTCAAGCCGCGCGGAGGCCATACAAAACGAATTCACATGGCGTATCAAACTTGGAATCGTCGGGTCAAGATGTTGTTG
>JBCBZV010000116.1:0-12659 GCA_039815155.1 Pseudomonadota bacterium | reverse complement strand
TAGATTGGGCGCTGGCTGGTAAGGCCTTTGTGACTTAACTCATTATGTTCTCAGCCGAGGGTTTGAGCAGCGGGAACGCCAGTAATTAAACCGCCACTGAGTCTTCCAATATTGAAACTTCCTTTCTGATACGCATATCAATTCGATAATCCGCGTGGTCATTCGGGCATGTTCAAGTCGCAAAAGTGACCGGAATGTCTCCTAGACGGAAGCATTAGGACCAGACAAACCGATTAATGAACGCAGACCACCTCATAAGAGTCCCACCAAGCAACAACAAGATTATGCGCATAATATATATTATGTTAAATATAGTTTGACGGTGGCTTGGAGCGCATCCTTTGCGTTCATTTCTCACGCTCCAGCGTCATCCCCTATCCGATCTACAGGTGTGATTTTCCAGAGACAGAAAAAAGCCCGCTTTCGCGGGCTATGGGTTCGCCGTTCTTGCGATTGCTGAGTGACAGAGCCATTCCTTAGCCTCTGCGTCGTGAACCTGTAGCCTAAAATTCCTTTGCTCAAGTGTTCTCTATTTTTTCAGTTAGCAACTGTCGGTACGACATCCCGGGAAGGTCTTTTCTCGAACTTGTAATCGCTCAACATGCTAGAGATTAATCCCATGATGCTAGCGTTCATCGCTGGCTTTCTCTCTCTTCCATCTGTGACATACATGTCCGACTGACCAGTTGAATATTAGGTTTTGCATTACAGCTCGTGTAGATTCAGATCACCGGAATTTATGTCCATTTGTCCAAATACGCCTAATGAGCCAAATATCCGACTTATTCGAGGTTTTTCGTTTAAACGCCAAAATTTTCCACAATGCGCAGTATTGTGGTGAATGGTCTGTAGATACCTCTGGCGGTGGTTGGGCGAGCTTTCATCTGATTACCCATGGAAACTGTTGGGTTGAAAGCGACACGGGAATCGCTGAGGTCACTAAGCTCTCTGCTGGTGATATCGTCATTTTTCCTCGCGACGCCTCACATGTGATGCACCCTAATCGAGAGGCTGCGGCGGAGGTGAATTCGTCCACCTCCCTGAGTTTCGATAAGGGGCTGGATGCAGATGGTGTGGGTTTGCTGTGTGGTCATCTGCAAATGCGGCATGCGACGGCCAATCCACTGCTCTCAGACCTGCCTGCTGTTGTGGTATGGAGAGCGTCCACCGATGAGTGGACGAAGGCGCTGTCTACACTGATTACGATGGAAGCGGTTGCGAGTAATCGCGGTGGTGATGCGATATTGAATCGTCTATGTGAAGCATTATTTATTCACATCGTTTCCTCTCGCTCCAGCAAGGCTGACAGCCTCGACCGCCTTGCTGCGGCAGTTTCTGATCCTCGTATTGGTAGGGTCTTAGATGAGTTGCATGAGAATCCCGGTGAGTCTTGGACATTGCCACGTATGGCCGATGTCGCGGCAATGTCTCGGTCTGCATTCAGCGATAAATTTAAGTCCCTACTCCACCAGTCGCCTATGACTTATTTGGTTCAGTGGCGCATGCAGCAGGCCGTGCTATGGCTTAGAGAAGAAGGTGCGCCCATCGCTGTAGTTGCAGAACGCTGTGGTTACGATAACGAATCCTCGTTTTCGAAGGCTTTTCGAAAGGTGATGGGAGAGCCGCCCGGAGCGATTCGACGAGCAGTGTAAGTTGCGTGTGCCCCTTGAGAAGCCATCAGGACTCCTATGCTTGTTGTGCCACCACCCTCGCAGATCTCTTTAGCTGGCCAGCTCTAATCGCTTTCGTCTTCAACGGAGTTTAGTCTCAGAACATCGCCGACGGGCATTCGTAATTCTACGCACAACCCTCCGCCCTCCCGATTCATTGCGCGCGCGGAGCCGCCATGAAGTCTAAGCGACCGCTGCGCAATGGCGAGTCCAATTCCACCGCTTCCTGATTGGGTATTCCGACCGTCACCAATGCGAAAGAACGGCTCAAAAATTTGATCGAGCTGATCTTCAGGAACCCCCGGTCCTCGATCTGCCACTGCGATTACGACATCCTGGTTTTCGATACGCAGTGCTACAGTTACCGTGCTGTCGTCGCCGGTGAACTTGAGTGCGTTGCGGACAACGTTTTCCACCGCGCGGTGAATTAGATTGCTGTCAACACGGACAACATACGATTTCGGCACCTTAAGCGCGAGGGCCTTTCCCTGGGTTTCTACTTCAAGTTCGGCATCGTCAACAATCGTTTGGATGAGATCCACAAGATCTGTCGCATGCCGATTTACGGTGTCCGTCGCTTCGAGACGAGAGTAGTGCAGTATCTCTCCGATGAGCACGTCCAGGCGCTCAAGCTCTCGCTCCATACGGTCGATGCGCGGCATGTCGGAGGAGTTTGCGGACTGTCGCTGAATCGACAACAGCGCCTGCAGGCGGGCAAGAGGCGACCGCAATTCATGCGATACGTCCCGCAACAAACGGTGCCTCGATTGCAGTAGAGCGTCTACCTGCTCAGTCATAATATCGAAGTCCCGCGCAAGTTTTGCGATATCGTCGGATCGATTGCCGACCGTCGGCGCAACGCGAACTGTAAGGTCTCCGGACGCTACTCGCTGTCCCGCGAGGCGTAGCTGACGCACAGGTCTCGCGATGAACCCCGCCAGAAGGCTTGCTATGGTCACGCTCACCAAGAGTGCGATTAAGGGAAGCAACGCGCGAACACCGGGCTTCATTACGCCATTTCCCAAGGGGAAAAAGCCCATGAGGCCTACCACCTTGTGCCCAGCGAGGTCTTCATGTTCCACGTACAGGCGTCTTGAAATCGAGCGTGCAGTGACCACTGGGTCGCCCCCAGCAGAGACAAGAGCAGCAACCTCCTTGGGGAGTGGACGACCCTGCAAATCTCGTCCATCCGGTCCAAGCACGTAAATGGTCTGAATCGGCGCCAAATCGAGATCGTACTGGGCAACCAGTTCGGCAAAATTCACCGCAGGATTTACCGCCAGCTCGCGACGCAAATCTCTTGCTATTAAGGCGCCCACGCGAGCGGATATCTTGCCCTTTTCCTCCCCGTCGAAAGGCGTCGGAATAAGATAGGCAATGGCCCCCGTGAGGGCTAGAGTGATGAAAAGCACGCTCCAGGCGGAGAGGAATATCCGCCAGAAAAAAGAGCTCATGGTGCCGTCACGTAAAGATAACCGCGCCCCCGAACGGTCTTGATTCGCTGGCGCCCATCCTTTAATAAGCCAAGCTTCTTTCGTAGATTCGCTATGTGCGTATCGACGCTGCGATCGTAAGGCAGCATTCGTCGTCCTAGCGCATGTCGAGCGATGCTGTCCTTGTTCACAACCTGACCTGCCGATTCAGTAAGTACTTCCAAAACCAGATACTCGGCACCGGTGAGCGGAATCATGGCGTCATTCACGAACACCGATTGCGATCCACTTTCGAGGCTCAAGTCACCATGGATTCTCATCTTAGCGTCGGTGCCGGCGGCTTGGGTTTGCCGCGTTCGTCTTAGAATCGCGCGAAGACGGGCAACGAGTTCACGAAGATTGCAGGGCTTGGGCACATAGTCATCGGCACCGATTTCCAGGCCCAGAATACGATCGATATCGTCCCCCCGCGCAGTCAGCATCAGGACGGGTATGGAGGCTTGCTGACGGATCTGCTTTAGAACTTCAAATCCATTGATCTCGGGTAGACCCACGTCAAGAACGATGAGGTCGTAACTTCCGGAAATCGCTGCGATTACGCCCGAGGCGCCGTCGTGACGCAGGTCAACGCTGAAGCCGCCCTCCGCCTCTAGGAATTCAGCGATTAACTGCGCAAGTTCCTGGTCGTCGTCGACGACAAGGACACGTGTGAGGTCGGCGGCAGGTGAACCTTTGTTAGTCATAGCATTGCCCCATCGTTCGAGCTAGCAGGCACGTCATTCGTCGACACGCACCTCTAGCCCCAGCCACCGCTGGAACGCGCAGAACAAGTCGTGATTGACATAAGAAACACGGCGCTAAAGTTTGCGATGACTTTGTTATGAACAAGCTCCCTCGATAGCTGCGACAGTGAAACGGGATGTTCAGCAGTAGCTTTAAGATACCGCCCTAAATGTGATGTTACCTGCGCAATTGCAAAGAAGTGTTTAGCAACCTTCAATCGACAGCCAGCAGGAAACTGCCCGCAACGGATAGTCGATAAGATCTTGCCATGCCAACTTCGGCTACTTCGGCCACCCCGTTCAGCTTTACCTTTCTTTGCACTTCCTTCCTCTTACGCACAGCTTCGTGGAATTCGAGTCTCTAGACTGGCACCAAGCTAAGTCGAGTGGCCGTCAACACCCTTCCTTGATGCGATTGATCAGAAGGTGGTTATTTTCTAGGTCAACATGTTTAACCGCTACGGCGATCGTCGCTGATCGCAGAGGAAACCCCAATGAAAAATCCAACAGCGAACACGCTATGGCTCGGACGTTGGTTTTTGAAGCGTGGCTTAGTGCTGACGTTTGCCGCAGTGTTATCCGGCTGTTTTATAGAAATTACTGTTCCTGCCGGCGTTCAGGTTGTGAGCGACTCCGGTAGCTACCAGTGCGGCGCAGGCGAGGTTTGCTCCATTGAAGTGGTCGATCTGTTATTCGACGAGACATTCCAAGCCCTGCCAGTTGATGGCATGGAATTTGTGGGCTGGAAGATTCGGGAAAATAGTCTCTGCGGAGGTTCTCTCGCCCCCTGTCGGTTGCTCACGGAGGGCTTCGCTGGGAACGACGACCTTCTCGCCTTTCTAGATTCCAACGAGATCTTTCATCTTGAACCGATGGTACAAAGCGCTGGGGCGAGTCTCTCGGAGATAGAGACCCTCCATAACGGCATTGCCAGAAGCTATACGCTCTATACGCCCGAAGCGATAGCACAGGAAGCACCATTGGTGATGTTCCTCCACGGTGCTAGAGGCGGAATGCGCGACTTCATCGCCGAGGGCGAGACGCCCGCAGACTGGATGGACCTCGCCGACCAACACGGATTCATTGTGGTCTATCCCAACGGTTTCTCCGATGATGATGGCGACGGCCTCGGAGACCAGCAGAGCTGGAACGATCTCGGGGGTCGCCTATCGAGCGGTGACGATGCGGGCTTCTTACTTCAGGTGATAGACGAGATCGCAGCCTTAAGGCCTATTGACACCGACAAGGTGCTGATTGGTGGACGATCGAACGGTGGCATGATGGCTTACCGCATGGCTATTGAATACTCGACGGAGTTCGCCGCCATCGTAAGTTTTGTCGGCAATCTCGCAAGTGACCCGATTTCATCACCTATTGCGACGCCGACGCCGCCAATCATGATCTTCGGTGCGACTGAGGATCCACTTGTCAATTTTGGTGGTAGCAATAGATTACGCTCTATTCCGGACACCGTTGAGTACTTCGTAGAGTCAACGCTGTCTGATACCAGCTTACCCGTAACCCGTATCCAGCTCCCCGACAGCAATCCTAGTGACGGCTGCCGTATTTTTCGTGAAGGCTACCAGAACAGCTTAGGGCAACACTCAGTGCTGTACTACGAGGGCGTTGGCAGCGGACACTACATACCGGACCCAGACTTCGAGCAGAGTCAACAGAACATCGCGGCCCGAGGGCCAGTGATCTGCCGGGATGCCAACGGAGTCGAACTCGCCTACCAGTTCTTCTCCGATGTGCTGGGCGACGTCTTTATTGATGTGCCACCGTTGGCGCAAAGCATGACACTTTCAAGCGGCGCCAATGGGTTATTTATTGGCCAGAGTTTTTTCGTGCCGGTAGCGGATGCTTTTGATAACGCCGTACAAAGCGCAAGCTTTCCGGATCATGGTTTTGATTCGGTGTTTTCTGGGGGATCTAGCGGGTCGCCGCAGGCGCTGTGGCAAAACGAGAGTCAGCGCGCCGCCATCGACGAAAGGCTTTCCGTCGGTGAAGTAGAGCTATTCGGGATGACTATCGGGCCGCTTAACGAATCGAGCCCGGCTGAATTCTATGCTCGTTGGATAGACCTAACCCTTGCTTATAACTCAGATGCTGCGATTTTTATCGGCTTCCCCCACTTGCAGAACGGGCCAAGCAAAGATGTTGTCAGCTTCGAGCAAGAGATTAGCGAAGGCGGAGAAGCCTTTTTTGGGATCGTCGACGGACTTCGCGATGCCTTCGGCGATACAGAGATCTTCTACATCAACTATGGGAAAGTTATAACCCAAATGATGGCCGAATTTGAGGCCGGAGAACTCGAAGACATCGAAGCGCCAGCACCTAGTAGCAGCGTTACCGGTGAGACCGCGCAGAAGTACATATTCAGTGATAATGGCGTCGGTCATGCCGGTCCGATGGCGTTACACATAAGCGCTCTCGTCTGGGCAAACATGATCTATGGTGCAGATATAGAGGCTCTGGCTGATCCAGCCTTTAATCGAGAGGATGTGCTGCGGATCGCCACGGATGTGATCGCCTACAACCGGCGGTACCTACCTTCCGAGGAGTTCGAGTAGCTTTGGTCTGAACGTGACTGAGGTTGAGATTTTTTCAAAGATTCCCCAGGGCTACGTCATAAAGTACCACTGAACTGCTTCGCCCTTAGGTTCGAGGTCGTAATGGAGCGGCAAAGCTGGCTTCCAAGTAGCGGCGATCCTTTTTCTCGCTGAATGACCCTGAGCTCGGTGCTCTTCGCTCAAGCTCCGATTACTACCTCAGGGTCTACCCTGCCCTAGCGCTGCGCTAGTTCTAGTTCAGACCCGTTTTCCTCCCCCAATGAGCAAGTCATAAAAGCCAGCCGACGGCAATGACTGCGGCGATTGTAGTCGTTGTCTATTTGATATACCTTTACATAAAGGTTAATTCTTTTGCCGTGGGGGATAGATAATGGTGTTTCCAAAGTTTCGCTTTGCGTATCGACTATCCAAAAGCGAATTAGTGACGGCTACCTTTATGGGTTTGGCTTGCGGTTTTATGCCTCTCGATAAAGTGGTGGCTCAATCCGCTGAAAACAATCGTGAGCAGATAAATACACAGGTTGAATCAGCCGATCTGCAAAGGAATCCCGACGATAAGGCGATTCCGGTAATTGTGGTCACCGCTCAAAAACGAGAGCAGGCTATACAAGATGTGCCTATTTCGATGACGGTGATAGACGCTGACTTTATTGACAAATCGAATCTGGACAATATTGAGGAGTACGCTCTCTTCGCTCCGTCTGTTTCGACCGATGAATCTGCACGAGCCAACTCCGATATCCGCATTCGAGGACTTGGGGCTTTAGGAGGTAGCCAGAATACCTTTGGTATTTACCTGGATGGCTTCGAGCTAACGGGAGGTACCTCGCTTGCTACCACGACGCGTTTGGTCGATGTGCAGCGTTTAGAAGTTCTTCGCGGCCCCCAAGGTACGGCCTTTGGAAGAAACGTAGTCGCCGGTGCGATAAATATCACTAGCAGTGTTCCAGATCCAGCCAGCGCCAGTGGTCTCGTGGAAATCGGGGTAGAGAACTTTGGCGGCTATGATTTTCGAGGCTTCTTAAACCTGCCCCTATCGGACAATACGGCTGTCAGGTTATCCGGACTCTATGACCATACCGATGGGAATATTAATAACATCGGGCCTGCGGGTGGTCGAAATGATATGGACGAATCGGGCGGACGGGTATCGATCGTCTCTAGGCCAAGCGACCGATTGATGCTGCAAGGCGCCATCTCCTACGAGAAACGAGAGGCCGGGATCACTAACGCGGTAAATGATGGCTTGTTGCGGGGCGAAGTCGCCGCTATCACTCCACTGCTGGTTGCATTGGGCCTATTTCCTGAGGACGCGTTTCCGGCGGCACCGGGGGTTTTCTTCCCCGATCAGAACGACACGGTCTCGTTGGATACGCCGAGCTTCACCGAGATTGAAAATCTCATAGTCACTGGGAACTTCGAATATGAGTTTGATTTCGGTCGGCTTGTCTGGGTAAACGGTTACATCAAGAACACAATTTCATCGCAGATCGATCTCGACAGTTCGCCGTTCAATTTGGGGCTGTCCATCGATGATCGGGAAAACGAATTCTATAGCTCGGAGCTCCGCTTGCAGTCGACGGGGTCCAAGCGGCTGGGCTGGGTCACCGGTCTTTACGCTAGCCGTGAAGAAGGGCGTATCGATCCGGCTGCATTGCAATTTGGCGCTGACGCTCCCTTGTTTGGGGTCAATGTTCCCTTTGGCACGGTTATCGATGGCGCTGATGTTGATAGTAGCCAAGATGGACTGGCGGCCTTTGTCGATCTCGATTATTCGCTGAGTGATCGGCTGAATGTCTTAGCAGGCTTGCGTTACAACTACGATGAGATAAATGTTGTTCGCACGCAAAGGGAGAGTTTCGGTGTGCTTTCGCCGGACACTTCTGGCGAAACCGACGACAGCGCGTTCACTTGGCGTCTTGGACTTGTTTATCAGTTAACAGATAGCGTAAACACTTATGCCACCGTTTCGACGGGCTATCGCGCTGGAGGTGTTCAACTGGCGAATGTGGCGAGTGATTCCTTTGATTCAGAAAGCATTGTGAATTACGAACTGGGTGCTAAGGCCTTCCTGTTCGACCGTCGCGCATCACTTAACTTCGCGGCCTACCACATGGCCTGGGATGACGTACAAATTGCCGTTAGAAACGAGGCGCTGCTTGTGGGTTTTACCGATAACGCCGGTGGCGCTGAGGTATGGGGTGCGGAACTGGACGCGCAATTATTCATCAATGAAAGTCTCGCCCTTGTGATCGGCCTTGGGTACAACGATACGGAACTTACCGATATCTCGGGTAGTCCTGACGATCCGCGCGAAGGTTCTCCGTTGCCGCTGGCTCCGGAGTGGACCGCATCCGTGACCATCGATTATCAGAGACCAATATATAAGCAGGTCGAAGGTTTCATTCGGGCTTCGTACATCTACAAAGGCGAAATGTTCGACGATCTTCTTACCGCAGACGAGGCTTCGCTTTTCTATCCCTCCTATGACCGCATTGATTTTAGGGCGGGTATCCAGACCGGGAGTAATTGGCGGTTGGAAGCTTACGTAGAGAATGCGGAGGATGATATTTACGTGACGGGCCAAGACGTGAATGGAATCAGCTTAACGGGTTCTTCAATCGTGTCGCCCCCTCGGCGTTACGGGCTTCGCGTAAAAAAAGAGTTCGGCGACAGCTGATTCCCGAATGCGCGATCGGATTTCAGCTATGAAACGAATAATGGTTCCCGCCCTTCCCTTCTTGTTTAGTGTCTTCTTTTTTACGACCGCAGTCCGTGGAGAAGTACTCTTTAGCCCTGATGCAATTCAGACATGGGCGGACGAGTACTTTGGTGATTTACTTGAAAGAAAGAAGATCGTAGGCGCCTCAATTGGCGTCGTGCAAAACGGAGAAACGGTGTTTCTTAAGGGATACGGTTGGCAAGATGTAAAGGCCCGCATTCCAATAGATCCAAGCTCCACACGCTTCCGAATGTGCTCTACATCAAAGACCGTTACCGCGACGGCGATGATGCAGCTTGTCGAAAGTGGTCTGATCTCGTCCCTCGACGATCCCGCAAACAAGTACTTAAAGCGATTTCAGATCCCTCCGCCCTACGGCGATCAAGTCACCATCCGCCATTTAATGACCCATTCATCCGGGATGGCAAATTCGCACGCCCCCCAAGGCACTAAAGTAGATCTTTCGGTTCCTCTCACAGAAGAAATCGTCCATGAGGCGTTCAGAGAAACGATTGAGCGTGTACCAGGATCCGTTGGCCAATACGCCAACTTCGGCGTGGCGATTGAAGGGCTCATCATTGAAGACGTATCTGGGATGGCGCTGGCCGACTATGTGAAGCAGCATATCTTCGAGCCTCTAGCTATGGATACCGCGATCTTTCATCACTCCTTAGCGTTGCCGCCCAATCTAGCGCAGCCGTATGCTTATTTTCCGGACGGATCGCTACAGGCAGTAAAGTTCTACCCGAAGCATCCTCTAACCGCATCGTCAGGCGGATTAATCACAACCACTGAAGACATGCTCAAGTACGCGGCGTTCCATGCGGACGACGAGGGCTATCGCTTCGCGGAAGTTTTAGCTGGGGCGACTCGTCGAGAAATGCAGAGCCGCCAGTTCGCACATCATCCTCTTAGTGCCAGCGTTGGTTTGCACTTTTTTCAGGACACCTTCGGTAATGAACGAGTGGTGCATCACGGCTGCGGATTGCCCGGGACTTTCTCCATGCTCGGACTCTTTCCGGACAGTAACGCTGCCTCAGTCGTTTCCGTTGTCAGTGCTAATGCTCGTGCTTCTCTAGGAGATCAGCTAGCGTCACTCTTTGGTCGCGGTCCATTAGTCGATAATGGCGAGGGTCCGCAAGAAGGCCCCGGAGCGTCGCTCACAGCCTTTTTTAAGGCTCTGCTGGGACCTAAGCAGAAGGCCTACGCAGACAATTTTGAGACGCCGCAAGACATCGTCGATGACCCACAAGAGATCGTGGGGACGTACGTCAATGAGCGTCGATCTTTCAATTCATATACCACGCTGTTCGGTAGTCGGAGCAAAACCCTGACTATCGGTGAGGGTGGTCAATTAGTTATCGATGACGAGCCGCTAACTCGCATTGCGACAGGTGTCTACGACAATGAAAAAGGCAGCCGTCGGTATATTTTTAGGCAACCTCAAGCTGATGGCCCGATCTTTCTTCACGACTCCCCGGTAAATTCTTATCGGCAGGTGCACGGCTTGGCAAACCCAGACACAGCGAAGTCCCTTCTAGCAGTCGGTTGGGGGCTGGCTCTACTGTCGGTGTTCGCCGTATTTTGGCGGCGGTCCACAACAAACGAGGTAATCTTCAGATGGCTTGTGTTGCTGATCCCGATTACCGGTTTGGCGATACTCACTGCCCTCTTCGCGGGCTACGAAACTACCTCAGGAATCGTTGATGACTATATCAATGGTGACCTGACTCGAATGACCATAGTAGTGGTGCTAATCAATGTTGTTGCGATCTTGGGAGTCTTTTCTATTGCTGCGACGGTTTATGCTTGGAGAAATCGGGTCTGGGGTGCGGGTCTCAGAGGTGTAGTAACTCGGGCTAACCTCACCGTGATTGCCCTCGCACTCCTTCTAACTTGGCCAGCGCTAATCGCTTTCAATCTCGTAGGAGTTCAGTTTTAGAAGTCTGCTGATTGCTGAACGTCCGTTTGTTTCGCCAGTGACCCGTATAGTCTAGTCTTTGTTGCCCCTGCCTTCTTTCACCCCTGTCTCGCACTTTTTCGCTCGGTTTCAATCGCGGAAAACAGGTGTTTTTCAATCTGCACCTGGATTTTGGCTACCGGAAGTAATCTTGTAATCAACTCAGATACCGCCGTCAGCCCGAAAAGCACCAGGAATACAAGCACCACCCGAGCGGCAAAGGGATCCACAAATGCGTTTCTCACATCCTCTGCGACTGCATAAATAAGCGGCATATGGAGGATGAAAATCAGCAGGGTGTTGCGAGAGATAAGCCGTACCAGCAAGGGTGCCTTTAAGAAACGAAAGAGTCCGAAGGTAAGCGCCGTGTTTGCTAGGTATACAACACTGACCAGCAGAGACACCCAAAGTGAGCTTAGAGAGGACTCCATAAGGCGAAACGGCATACTGTTATCGAACGCCAACCGCAGGCTTACGAATCGCCATGCGAGCAAAGCCGCCAACCATAGTAGTGCGAGCGTCCCCAGAAAGACCGGAATGGGGACTCCTTTGATTGGACCGATTTCGCTTCGTCGATCGGCTAGGTCACGGCACAGGTAGCCAAGGAGAAAAACCGAAAACCAGTTCGTCAGCATCATATAAGCCGTGAACGATCGGTTGTATTCCACCAGTACAGCTCGGGTAATCAGCTCTAGAAACAACAGCGTGATAAGGAACAGGCGTTGTGGCTTCTGTGGCATAAGCAGCCACCAGAATAGCACCAGATGGACGTACATCCCGATGTACCACGTAGTGGGATTTGCCGGGAAGAAGTTAAAGAAGACGTTCACCCCGAAGAACAACGGCAGGTAATTGCTTTCTGCAAGATCCTGTTTTTCTATCCAGGTTAGCCCGCTCATTAGCAAGGCACAGCATCCGCCATAGAATAGGATCGGAAACAATCGTCGAAACGCGCACAACGCGCGTTCGGTTTGTGTTCTCGCAAGCCCCCAACCTGCAATAAACACAAAGAATGCGACGCCTAACTGCTTGCTATAAACCGGTGCCGATACAGAGTTAAAAAGTATTTCCGTACTACCAAACACATGCCCGATGACGATCAGCGTCATGCCGATTGCTTTCATCCACTCGATAAAGTGTTGATGGCTACCGGGTGCTGTCACCTACTCATGCCCTCTCCGCCTCGTCTCCGATCTCGAGCTTACGCACAAAGCGCGCGGGATTGCCGGCGACGACAATCGATCCGCGGATAGGGGTTGTCACTACCGACCCGGCCCCTATCATTGCGCCGGATCCGATATCTGCTCCAATCACAGCAGCTTCGCCGATCCAAGTATTTTCACCGATCGTAATACGCTCTAGTAGGTCCGGATCGTACGGGGTCCAGTATCCATCTTCATCGAGCTCATGGAGCGGATGCGCGCTGAGGATACTAACGCGACTTCCTACGAGCGTGTGATTCTCTAGCGCGACAGACCCAAATAGCGCATAACTACCAATGTATACATGGTTGCCAACG
>JBCBZV010000131.1:0-11058 GCA_039815155.1 Pseudomonadota bacterium | reverse complement strand
CAGCCACTGAGCCTGGTTGGCGGACAACGGATTGGCAGTAGGGTCGCCATAGACTCGGAACACGCTACGGACCACCACATTTGCCGAGGTCCCAAAGTTATCGGTGATACGAGCGCCTATATCTTGTGGTCGAATAACCGACGCCGTGGTGTTTGTGATCTCCTTTCCGGCCTCAGCGGACAGGCCAACTAGCACGGTATCACCGGTACGCACCGCCATCGATAGCGTTGCCGCGCTTTGACAGCCCGCGAGCGACAAGGCCACAAACGCAAGCACAGCTAAACGACCTATCGAGCCACGCAATCTATCCATAGTGATCCTTCCCCGCAAAACATCTGTTCTAAGTACTGTAGTCATGATGATCAGCCCCCTGCCCGCACTCGTTGCTGTAGCAGCATCAGATCGGCTGCGTCCGTGCGCCCATCCTGATTGAGATCGATGCTAGCCTCGCCCTGACCAGCCAGAGCCCTCTGCAGCACAAGCACATCCCGAGCATCGGTTACCCCGTCGCCGTTTAGATCGCCACCACTCGCCGCAAGACCATCGAGCGGGTCCGGGTCGACGCTGTCACTCAGACCGTCTCCATCGGTATCCGCTTTGGTTGGGTCTGTGTTGGCATTGAATTCCTCAAGATTGGTTAACCCGTCTCCGTCGGGATCGGCCCCTGCATCGTTCACATTGGGGTTAAGACCAAAGCGTTCCTCAAATGCGTCGGTCATACCGTCACCGTCTGTGTCGGTAGTGCTGGACTGGAACAGGATCGTGTTCGAAACGTTGTATTCGTTGCTGATTGCGTCGCTACTCGTCGTGACGGTCGCAACCACCGCAGCAATGACTTCCCCTGCCGCCTCCCGCCCGACGGGCTCAATTTGTAGTGTTAAGTCCAGACTCTCACCGGGCGCAAGATCCTGCGGCTGACAGCTCAGCGCACCCGCTTGCAGAGAGCATCGACCGCGGCCCGATGGATCTGTTACCCCGGCAACACGGTAGTCGCCGTCAATGTCGCTGACAGCGACACCAAGACCGGCAGCGGTTCGGCCCGACCAACCCATAGGTCGGGTATTGGTGATTTGTAAGACCAGCTGCTGGGAATCAGCGGCGGTCGTGGGGTCATCTGGCGTCATAGACACGGCGAGATTCACCAGCTCCTGAACACTTACTCGGTTGTCATCGCAAACCTCCGTGGTGCCGTCGCTTAAGCACAGGCGACCGGAGAAACTTCCGGTCCGCGTGTAGATGTAATCGGCGACCGCCATTCCTTCACTGGTCCCAACGGGCGCCATTACCTTTACGCCATCCAAACGAGGTGGTTCATCCCCGTCCTCTCCGTCCGGATCTACAAAGTCGCCGTCGCGCTCTACCGTACCGTCGCCCCAGTTCAACTCAGCGCTGTACCCGTTCGCACCGCCATCATCGGTAAAGCTCGCCATCAGCACTGTGGGAAAACCGCGCCCAACCCGCGCTGGCCAAGCTACGTCTTGCAGGCGCAGTGGATCATCAACGGGAGTGATGCTTATCGCAGCCACCGCCTCTTCTGAATTCTCACGTCCATCGTTAGCAACGTAGGTGAACTGGTCCTCTCCAAAGTAGTCAAAGTCTGGCTCATAGGTCAGGTCCGGTGCAGTCCCCCGTAGGGTCCCATGTTCCGGTGGTTGCACAATGCTGTAGCTAATCCGATCTAGCCCATTAAAGTCCTCCCCAATGATTCCATCGGGGTCGTCTCCAATGAGCGTGATATCGACCGAAGTATCTTCCACAGTCGTCACGTTCAGTGACTCAACTACCGGGGGTCGGAAATTGCGGCTTACGTTGACCGTGACCGTACCCAGATTGCTGTCGTCTAGACCGTCGCTGGCGCGATAGGTAAAGGTGTCGGACCCACCATGAAAATCAAACTCGGACACATAGCTAACCGTCGCCCCGTCGTCGGTGATGTCTTGCAAAGGAGTTGTCTCGAATACGTTGATGAAAGACTCTTCCTGGTCGACCACAAAAAACTGACTGCTGTTAACCGATACGGCCTTTGGGCTCCCCATATTGCCGAGCACGAAACTTGGGTTGTCCCCCCGATTAATCCCGGAACCGGTCGATTCCGCCTGCCCCGCAAAGGTTCCGTCCGGCGCAAACCGTTGGATGCGGTCATTCGCTGAATCGGCGACGTACAGTATGTCGTTAGGGTCGATCGCCAGATAAACCGGTACCGAGAACTGGCCGGGACCGCTGCCACCGGCATTATTGCGTCCGGTGCCACTGCTCGTAGTGCACGTCTCATCTGTGCAGCTATAGCCTTTTGTGGTTTTCCTATCCTCGTCGCAAGCTTTGTTGGTGCTGCTATCGCAGCGACCCATCCAACCCACGTACTCACCCATTTGAAACTCACCCTGCTCGTCAAAAAAGGAGGGCTCGAACTTGTGAATGCGATCGCCACAGGTATCGGCCACATACAAGCTGCCTGTAGATTCTACTTCCATCGCAAAGCCGCTCCAGGAACTGCCAAAGCTTGTGCAAGCGAATATCTCTTCGCTGTTGCGCAGCGCACCCAGGTAGGCGTCTTCCATTCCATTAGTGCTATTGCGCTGCGGGTCCGCAAGATCCGAGCGCACGTCATAGACAAAAATCCGGCGTCGATCGTTTACGTAAATCAGCCCTGCATTACTATCCACACGGGCGTAGGACAGCGATTCTTGGGACACAGGATCATCGCCGGTCGACGCGAAATCAAAGCGCCAAAAGTCGCGGCGGAAGTCGCTGTTGCTATCGAAGTCGGGCGTGAACTGCTGCAGTGACAGCGTGCTGCTTGATCCCGCTCCCTGGCGAGTCAGCACGTAAATAAAACCATCCTGATCCATCACAAAGTTATCGGTAGTGCCGCCGTAGTCCATTTGGCCAAGGTAATTGCCGTCCCGATCCCACTTAGATATGCGCTCTTCGCTGCTGGCATTGCTTGGCCCACAACGCCAGTACCGATCGATCATGAAGTGAGTGCCATCGTCTTCGACCTGCACAAATCGCGGTACGTAAACCCAATCGCGAAGAATCCGCGTTGAAGGCGGCTCGGGAGTGACGATCCGGCACACGTTGTCGAATAGCCAGTTGGAGCGATTATTCGATAGAAAAAAATCCTCGCCGTAAGGCCCGAGAGGACTCGTTCTAAAATCCTCAATGAAGTACGGCAACAAAGGCGCCACGAATTCGCCGTTCTGAGGCCGGTCGATGATACTGATCGCTACCGGGTCGACACGCCCGCCCAATACGTCGTTATCGAGGCCAGTGAGTCGAATAGCGACCGGCTGAGAAGTCAGCGTAGACGCAGATACGTTACCCACAGACGGCGCTGTGTTGGTACCAAGTTGCTTCACCGTAATGAGCTGCGTTGCCGTCGATGTATTCGGCGATGGAAAACCTTTATCGGTCGCTGACCAGGTGACTTCCGTGCGCGTATCAACGGGAAAGAACTCCGGCGCATCGGTGCTGATCGTCGGCGACGGATCGGCAAGGTCCACTACGCGAGGTATGCCCAGGTCTACCACTGCCGGATTAACACCGGTCGAATCCAAGCCATCGGAACCGTCAAAGTCCGACGGATCAACCTCGATGACGCGACTTGGAGGAGGCACAATGATCGGCGCTTGTGTGTCTTGTACCGTAATCCGCTGCGTTGCGGTCACTGAATTTCGGTCGCGGGTAAGACCAGGGCCCGGGTCGGTCGCGGTCCAGGTCACATCCGTATTGCCGAGCGGTAATAAGATCGGCAGATCATTGGTCAGCGTCACCACGCGGCCACAGGTGTCATCGGCCTCCACGCTTGCCAGAATTTGATTTTCGACTCGGTCAACAAAGGTTCCGCCAAAATCAAGCGCTTCTATAGTGAGATTCGGTTCCAGGATGTCGAGCGTGGGATCGTGCACATCGAAGACGGTAAACAACTGGGTGCGCTCTCGATTCACAGTCAAAATTTCGAAATCGGTGACAAAATCAGCGGCTGGTTTTCCCGCAAAGGTATAGGCTCGCTTCAGGCAAACCTCAGGTCGAGATTCGCAGGCATCAAGCGCAAACTGCACTGACAGTTTCGCTTTTTGCAAAAGCGTTTTTCCCGCTTTTTGACCTTTTTGATAGGCCTTAACTAGATCATCAACGCCCGCAGGATTAGCGAGCAGAAATTCGCCACGCCGCCACTTGGTGTAAGCCGTTGCCGCGAGAATCGCAGCGGGCAGAGCTGCATCAAAAATGGGGTCAAAGACCGTATCTGCACGCCAGAAGATTTGATGGTTTCCCGCGGGGAAACGCACTGTTTGCGGAGTCAGCGATCGCTCTATGAATGGATTGGACGCGCTGACCATGACCTCCGTGTTGTAGTGGAAGGTCTTGGGCGGGCCGAGATCCCCCCAGTCCTGCGGCACAGGAAACAGCACATTCTCTCCTTCGAGCAAGGTACCGAGGTTGAAACCAAATAGATCTGAGCTCAGAAACGCGGCTTGGGGCAGCTCGAATTCGTGGATGCACTCCGCTTCGTTAGATCCTGTCTCGGGGTCGAATAGAGACTCACGCGGTCTAAAACTCACGTCATTCGGAATTGTGAGCGGAGAACGAATGAACTTGAGTGTCACTTCCGAAGCAACGGCTACGCCTTCGGCGATAAGCGCGGTAATCGGATCCGGCGCAAAGGAGGCAGCAAAGGCCGCTCGGTGAACAACACTCAAACCGACAATAGCGGCTCGGTCTATGTCTTCGTCGTCTACCTCAAGCTGCGCCTGAACAGACAGGGTAAAAAACATGGCTAGAAAGAACGCGGCGGCGCGAGCAGCGGCAATAAATCGCTGCGCCAGCGTTCTTTTCGTCCGAAGCCTGTCTGCTAGGACCCAAAATTGGGCCGAACGGCATCGTGGTGTTAAAACACCAGTCGTCAATACAGGCATTCGCCAATTCCCCCTGTCGCCAACTGCCTCAATCCTTTGAAGACTTCTGTGGGACAGACTTGGCGCGACCTCAGGCACTAGTACGGGCTCTTCGACGAAGGGCCCTGCGATCGCTTCAAATCAGTGGATGATCATCCACCGATGGGCGGGGACCCAAGACTGAAAACAAACAAGTCAGGTGTCGACTTCGCTTATTATTGTGCTCTTCTGCGCAGAGTCTGATCCAGCAAGATAGCATACGGTGGCGTGGCCAGTACAAGTAGAGGGTTTAGGCGAGGATACGGACTTCCAAACTGTGAATATGCTCCCCTAGGAACTCCACTCGGTGTACACCCCGCATAAACAAATCCTCCTTCTCCGGCGATCGGTAGGTCACTTCAAAATCGAACTCCACCCAGTCGTCTCCGCTGCGTAGCATGCCCGTCGGCAAGAGAACTCGCTCTTTGAAGGTTCTGTCGATGCTGTTCAAACTGTTTTTCATGTAGTCGAGAACTGCTTGCCGACCCTTGGCACTACCCAATGAGTCACTGTACTCAGCGTCATCCGTAAAGAATTCTTCCAAGCGCTCCCAGTTATCGTCGACGTAGGTTTCTTCAAAACGAACCGCATAGAGTAGAAATCTCGCAGTGTCGGCCATAAATCAACTCACTGTTCCTGTCCTTGCCTAGGTTCTTATACAGGCCGCTATGGTTTATAACTAGAACCATTGCGCTCAAGAACTGGCGAACTTCTCCTTAAGACTGCAGTCGAAGTACCCGCCCAGCGAATCAGAAAGAAAAAAATGAGAAGGGATAAGAAGCAGATGGGGAAGAACGCTAAGATCGTGTCATGGGTGCTTGCGATTTACGTCGCTTTTGTCTTTGTTCAATCACTGTTTTTCAAATTCAGCGGTTCTGAAGAAACGGTAATCATCTTTGGGACAATTGCTGATTGGATGAGTAGCGTAGGTTTAAGTGCTCTCGCACAGCCGTTTCGTGATTTTGGCGGTAATGCGGTGGGCATCTGCGAGCTGATCGCCAGCGTGCTTGTTTTAATTCCACGGACCCGCTTATACGGCGCGCTAATTGCGATTTGTGTCATTAGTGGCGCGATATTTTTTCACCTGTTTACGCCGCTGGGAGTCGTTCGAACGATAAACGAAGCGGGCGATACAGATGGCGGCGTGCTGTTTTTTATGGCTTGTGGCGTTTGGTTGGCGAGCGCTGGTCTCATTTATTTGCATAAGTTTCGAGCGGTGGACTCTTCAGAATGACACGGACAGTCCGTGATGGGCTAAAGAGCATCGCGGTTGCGCTTATCGCTTTGACGGCGCTTTTTCCCATAGCTCTGGCTACAGTAGCTCGAGCGGAGATTGACACCCACGCGCTAGCGCAAAGTCTTGAATGGAAGCTCAGACGCGACGAAGACGGTATTCGCGTATTCACTGCCGATGTACCGGACTCAAAACATGCTGCGGTCCGCAGTGAAATGCACGTGGCAACCCCGCTTCGCGAACTCGTGGCCTTGGTTCTAGACACCAGCGCTTGTTCTAGCTGGGCGGCGCTCTGTAAGGAGTCTACGATTCCTCAGCGCAGTAGCGACACAGAGTTTCATGTCTACACCTATAACGACCTACCCTGGCCGGTGAAGGATCGCGATGCGGTCACCCGGGTGGTGTGGACCGTTAACCCGGAGAGCGGTTCTGCCCATATGGTCGCTGAACTCACTGAAGGCTTGGTCAAGGCGAAGGGAAAAGCGCTACGGCTAACTACAGGAGTGACGAGCTGGACTTTTACGCCCACAGAAAATGGCACGCTTGTCGAAAACTTCGCTCATATCGACCCGGGCGGCAGTATGCCCGCGTGGGTGACCAATATGCTGTTGGTAGATTCGCCCCACGATACGCTGGTCGCAATGCGCGAAACGGTTGCTAAAGGTGCCTACGCCGACGCAAAAGTGAGCTTTTTGCCCTAGCCGTTCAGGAGACAAGACCTCCTGGAGACGAGGCCTTCAGCTCTCGGGTTTGGGAAACAATGGGTCGTCGTCCGTGGGCAGATTGCAAATCACAAAGTTACTCCCGTTGATCTCCTGAGCGCGGGCCCTCTTCCCGATAACGCGCGCAGATTTTGCGAGGTCGTGAACGGTAGCCCCTTCCTGGAAGCCGGTCTGAGCAAAAATTCGTCCGGCTTCGCTGCGTAGCGCCAACAATCCTCGCTCTCCACCATTGCGACCGTGGATCACGGTAAAGCTCTCGACTTCCGCGAGTGTTTCTTCCGTCACTGTGACGCCAATCGGACCCATCGTCTCATCCAAGCGGACCTGTAGCTCCGACGAGTCGACTGGAGACCACGCTTTAGGACTCTGCGTCGAATAAACACCCACAGCGTGTTTACTTAGAAAACCACCGTTGGCGAGCACCAGTCCGAACTCACCGGGCTGAGTGCGCAATGCCTCGACCATTGCGGCGATCGCATGCATCGAATAGTTGTTCCCCGGTCCTCCGAAGAAAGGGAGACCGCCGGTCACTGTTAACGGTGTAGACCGCCAATTCAGACCGAGTGACTCTGCCGCCAAAAACACGACACAGGGGAAACAGCTGTAGATATCGAAAAAGGCCACTGAATCGGCAGTACGTGCCGACGTTTCCAGGGCCTGATCCAGGCTCCACTTGAGGGATTGTGAGCGAGACAGATCGGGCCTTTCCGTAATCGGACGATCCTTTAGCGCGCTATGCCCATGTAAGTAGATCCACTTTGTCTCCGGCACACCCAGTTCGCGAGCTCGTGAAACAGTGGTAAGAATCAGGGCGGCACCCTGATTCACCGCCTCTTGAGCTACGTGCCACTTGAGATAGGGGGAGGCAATCGGAAAGTTCTCTTTCGATTCGGTCTTAAGAAATTCAGCGGCGAGTGCCGTTGGAAATTGCGCATAGGGATTGCTCTGTGCAATCAGCGAGAACTGAGACAGCTGCTCAGCCATATTGTCGAGGTGTTCTTGAGAACTGCTGCCGCAGCGAGAACGATACGCTTGTTCAAACAGCGGATAGGTTTGAGCGGGCCAGCCAAGGCCATTTTTTATTTCGTAGTCCGTGAGAAGCATTGGACCAAGACCGCGATCTTCAAAGTCCCCGGCTTCGCTTTGGGACCAATCCAATAAGAAATGCGCACGCCGAGCGGTTTTTGCGGCGGCGGTTGCTTCCGCACCGCACAGGAGCACGGCTTGATGCTCTCCGCGGTACAAGCGAGCAGAAAATTCGTTGACCAGCGCTTGGGGCTGATCACCGCCAGCTATCGAATAGACTGCGGTACTGGGTGATACACCCAGACGCTCCGCTACTGTTCCTGGCGGATTAGCGCAGCGGCCAGTTTCCGGCTCATGTCCGGGGATCGAGTCTGCGTAGGTTCTGACAACAACAACCGCGTCGATCAGAGCACGGAGTGCAGCGGATGTCGTGGCATCCTCGAAGGCTTTCTCAGCAGCGTCTACACAAAGCCCTACTGGATCTGGAGCCTGCGCCGCGTTGGCTCCATCCCAGTGCACCGTGTGTTGGCCAACGCCGATCAGAATTGGCAGATCATCTCGTTCGTTCATTTATTATCGTGTCCAGGAAAAGAGCCAATAGCTCGCGGATTCTGAAACCGGCGGATTTTGCTACAGGAACGGTCCAGCGGAACTAACCGGCAGAACTACTCCGCAGAAAAATTCCGCAGAACTATAACTCTGGATCTTTCCGATGGGTACTGAGCACAAAAGAACGATTTAGCTTAAGCTGCGGAATATATCTTTACAGGAAGATAAGATGCACGGATCAAAGAGATCTCTTTTCACCCAGCTTTTCGAACGCGTCGCCGCGCACTTTTTTTCCTTGCTGTTGGCTAGCTGCTTCTCCGGCCTAAGCCAAGCCAACAACTTTACCGAAAGCACCTTGGAAGCCTACTTCGACTCAGCCTACGTAAATCAGCGTCAAAATCATAAGGTGGTCGGCGCGGTTGTGTCGGTGGTGAAAGACGGAAAAACGATCTTCAAAAAAGGTTACGGCTATGCGGATCTAGAAAATCGTGTGAAAGCAGACCCGGACAAACACCTCTTTCGGATCGCATCGATATCGAAACCATTCACCTGGACTGCAGTCATGCAACTCGTAGAACGCGATCAGCTCGATACGGAAGTAGATATCCAGCAGTATCTGGATTTCGAGTTCAGCGATGCGGACCCAATCAGCCTTCGAAACCTGATGACGCACACACCTGGATTCGAGGAAAAAGGCATAGGATCTGTAGTCCGCACACCTGAAGAAGTCAGACCGCTTAGCGCATGGCTACCTCAATTTCAGCCTGCGCAGGTGCGGGAACCGGGCACCTTTATGTCCTACTCCAATTATGGATCTGCCGTTGCCGGTTACATCGTCGAACGGGTCGCCGGTTTACCTTGGGGTGACTACATTCAGCAAGAAATTCTCAACCCGCTGCAGATGGAAAACACGAACGTTTACCAACCCATGTCCGACGCACATCGCGAGGCCCATGCGAAAGGCTACGTCTACCGCGCTGGGCAGTTCGAGGCGACTGACCATCTCTATCTCACGGACACGCCAGCAGGGGTAATGAGCGCGACCGCTGCGGATATGGCGAACTTTATGATCGCGCACTTAAACGACGGCGAGTTCCAAGGGGCGCGTATCCTCGAAGCCGCTACGGCGCAGACGATGCGTACGGAGCTTTACCGGGCGCACCCGCGTGCCAACCCGATACTGCACGGCTTCTACCGCAGCGACCAAAACGGTATAAAAATTTTCGGACATGGAGGCGATGTGAACCAGTTTCACAGCAATATGAGCCTACTGCCGGAACACAATCTCGGTATTTTTGTCAGCTTTAACTCGGATCCGGGAGCGGCCGCTCGCTCCAAAATCATCCGTGCGTTTGTTGATCACTTTTTTCCCGTTGAGATGCCAGCAGCCATCGAGCCGAATGCGAATGTCAACCTCGAACCCTATTTGGGGAGTTGGGCGTCGACGCGTCGAAACTACTCAAGTTACGAGAAGCTGACCCTGCTGATGCAGACTAGCCAGACAAACAAATCCAATGACGGTGGCCTGGTCTTTGGTGCAGGAAAAGGCGCCAGCCGCTGGTATGCGCTAGAAGAGGACATCTTTCGATCAAAGTACGGTCCGAACGAACTGCACTTTCACCGTAACAAGGCGGAGGAAGTTACCCATCTCACTTTCTCTGGGGGTTTTGGGTCCTTCGAAAAGCTCAGCTGGTGGCAGGACGGAAAGCTTCACGGCTTACTGTTCGGTCTAATCGGCCTAGGGGCGACGCTATACCTTGCTCGTTTCAGCCAGCAATTTCTGTTTCAACGTCAGAGTACTTTTGCCTTATTCGACCGGCTACTCGTGATTGTATTCTGTTCTGGCAGCCTGCTGTTGCTGTACCGCCTGTACGGAGGTCTAACCGGCGATACCAATGAGCTCGTCTATGGATTACCCCCAGCAGTTGAACAGGCCTTTGTCATCGCGCTCCTTTTGGTCCCGCTGGCGGCCGTACTAGTGCTACGATCAATTGCGCATTGGCAGCAGGGGGTAGCTTCGCTTAGCGCTCGACTTGCCTACAGTCTCTTAAGCTTGGGCGCGCTGCTGTATGTGCTATTGCTTTGGTACTGGAACCTCCTAAGCTACTTTTTCAAATAGGCCTGAGTAACGTGGTGTGACAAAAAGCACCTTAGAACAGTGGAGAAGGTTCCGCGCGGTCGTCGAGCATGGAGGTTTCGGGCAGTCTTAGCGTAGACGCTCGCCGCGCTGCGTCCTAACCGCGACGCTTTGCTACTCCACCGCTCACGAAAAGACTGCGCATAGACGACCGTACCAGCCTTACCCGCTCGCTATGCAGTACCGCTACGCTCTAAAAGTGCCGGGCGTAGCCAGCCAAGTCCAGTAATCATGCTGGACTTGGCATCCCTTCTGGTAGCCCTTCTAGGAGCCCTTCTAGGAGACTTTCTAAAGCCCTTTCTAAGATCCTTTTTAGTGCCCTTTGGGTTCTTTTCTGAGATCCATGGCTGACCGCCCCTGCTGTGTTAGCATAATTTTCTTCAGCATTTATCAATTTTTGCAGAGACAATGTCGGAGACCCTGTTTTCAGGCCAGACGATACTCCTTGCCAACAGT
>JBCBZV010000191.1:0-5761 GCA_039815155.1 Pseudomonadota bacterium | reverse complement strand
TTACGGTCCGGGACAGCTGGCAAAGCCACCAGAAGGCGTTACGCCAATTCAATCAACCACCAATGACTTGTGGATGCTGGGTCGTGTGTTCGTAGCAGGCGCAAAAGATTACGAGGCGGCGCGAGAGCTCCAACTATCGATCACCGCACAGCCCGTCGACCCGCAAAACACCGGCGAAGTCTTTCGGACGGTGGCGCCTGATCGGCCCGATCCAAAGTCCTTTCTTGCGCTCACCAATGAGCTTCTGGGACGGTCGCCGCCGCGAGGAGAAGCGCTGCGTGCTAGCGATTTTTCCCATCTCGGCATTGAGGCAGGTAATCTGAATGCCTACACGGAGCTAACACCCCTCAAACAGCTTCTGTGGTCTCGAGCCGTAGACGGCGTGGAGCAACGCATTACCGAGCATGTGCTAGAACAGCAAAAAGCCACTGTCGGTTGGACCGCACCACCACAGATCCTTGGTCGATACGGTCAACACGACGACGTGCGATCCGCTGTCGCGGTAACGGGTTTTGGCGCATTGACGCTAGAAGAAGCCGCTTATTTCAAGGGCTTGACTGACAGCTCGGGTGAACCTTTGGATGGCAACAAGAGCTATCAGATGGTCATCCCAGCGAGTGGCATACCGACCGAGGCGTTCTGGTCCCTCAGCATGTACGAAGTCGATTTCGATAGTCGGCTGCACTTCTATGAAAACGAACTCAATCGCTATGCGATTAACTCGCACAGCGAAGACTTAGTTCGAAGAGAAGACGGCAGTATTGTTTTGGCGCTGCAACCGACGCGCCCGGAAGACCCAAACGTGGTCTGGATGCCCACCCCCAAAGGCAGCTTAAACTGCGTGTTTCGTACCTATCTCCCGGGCACCCCCATCCGGGATGGGCGTTGGTCACCTCCGCCCATTGTTCAGGTAGGCTGAGAGTACCCAGGACCTGACCTTAAAAGAACGTGTCTGCGATGCGGAGGCCCGCCCATACGCTACCCGAGCCGCCGACCACATAGCATGCGGGTGTGAACCCCTAGGGAAGGAATCCGCTTGCAGGCAGCGTCTTTACTCGCCGTAGGGCAAACTCATCCAGAGCCTCAACTCTACCGGGACCTTCACTTAGTAAGCGGCTAATAGCTTTATTCTGTTCTTTTGGAGCCTGGGCAGGGTGGTTGTCGAGCTTGACTTGACCACTCAGGCGGCCAGTTATTAACAAGTAAACGCTAGTAACTCTATACGGCCAATTCGCTGCACCTAAAGAAAGTCAGGTGTAACTAGCAAAATCCGGGCGTCCTTCAGGCAAGCTTTTTGCTCGCGTTAAACCGTGATAGCTTCCCACCCATGTCGTCAAAAAACATCGCCAAAAAAAAAGCCGTAGAACCGGATCAAACCGACCCTCGGACGGTCGATGGTCGGCGCAAGCGCAGCCAACGTAGTCGCGAGAAGATTATCGATGCGCTGTTTCGGCTGATCAAAGACGGCGATCCCGAACCGAGTGTTGTATCCGTCGCTAAGGCTTCCGGTGTGAGCCTAAGGACGACTTTCCGCCACTTCAAAGACCTCAATTCCATCTTTGTTGAGATGTCGCAGCAGCTTAAGGACGAACTCAACCCAATCGTTTATGCACCCTATGAGTCAAAGACTTGGCGCGATAAGCTCCAAGAGCTTATCGCGCGGCGTGCAATGGTTTTTGAAAGAGCCATGCATGTGAAAATGTCGGGGGATAGGAGGCGCCATCGCTCGCAGTTTCTGATGAGCGATTACCTCCTGTTTATCGAACGCGAAAGAGCAACACTCCTTGACGTGCTGCCGAAAAAAGTTACGCGAAATAAAAGAAAGGCGGAGAGCTTGTTGATGGCATTGAGCTTTCAGTCATGGACTCGATTGCGATTACAGCAAGATCTCGAACCGAGTGATGCGGAAGAAGTAATGCATACCGTCGCAACTGCCCTGCTTGGGGAGTGATTTAGCGGTAGAAAACGAAGATGTCCGGTATGGCCTGCCTTGGCATCTACGAGTTCCGCGCACGACGGGCCGGCGCGCAAATTTTTGGTGGGGTTGTTATTGAACTCGCCTTCGCCGCAGTCTTACAAGGCAATTAAAAAAAAGCCCTGTCGCCAAGCCCATGGCCGCGCTACCGGTGCGGTGCGCAGCTAGGGAGTGGCGACAGGGAAATCGTTGGGAGGCTCTTCCAGCGCGTCAAAGAATTCAGACACGGCGGCTCGCTTGCCCGCAATTTTGATCTTCCCCGTAACAATCATCATCAGTGCGCTGCTTTCCTTGAGAACAAGACGGTTGAACAAGGCGCGAGTGGTTGAAAACTCAGCTAAGGGCGCCTCGGCCTGGTGACCGTACCGGGGAAAGGCGGCGTCGCGGCCCACATCAACGCTGATGGTTTCATTGGTATCAGTGAACACGAACTGCAGGGTGAACGGATCCCGATCAATCAGGGCCGGGTTATAGCGCGCAGCCAGAGCGTCAAACAGAGCCTCGGTGGGGACGGCTTCCAAGAATGAGTCGGCACCTTCATCTAAGCGACTCCCGCGCCGTTTTCCTGTCCGAAGCTCTTGGGCGGCGGTCAGATAATAGTTCCTTGTCGCGCCACTTTCGGCGACGAACCCGAGTTGCTCGTAGGTAGAAGCGAGCCAAATTCTCGCCTCTTTGTTCTCTGGATCAGCGAAAACTGTATTGGCCAGCACTTCGGCCGCCCATCGGTAGTCTCCGTCTGCGAAGGCTTCTTGCCCAAGCGCTAGAGCCTTTGCGGCCCCGCCGACCGCGCGAACAAATCGCAGGCCGCGCTCCACCGGAGGGTGCGCATCGAAGTCTGCGGGATTGCCACCCCACCACCCAAAGTAGTGTTGGTAGACCGCTTTTGTATTGTGTCTGTGAGAACCGTAGTAACCCCGCACCGACATGTTATCGGTCGCAAAGCTCGGCTCTTCCACCAGCGATGGCAGTTCCGCGATAGTGGCTCCCGCATTAGCGTATCTTAGCGTTTGATCGTGTACGCTGCGGTAAAGGTCTCGATGCTGGCGCAGCTGTTGTTCGATTTCTTCGGCGCCCCAGACTGGCCAATGGTGGGACGCAAACATCACCTCGGTTCTGCCAGAATAACGACGCAGGATTGAGTCGATGGCTTTACTCCATCCGAGTGCGTCGCGCACTTTTGCGCCGCGTATCGTCAGGATGTTGTGAAAGGTTCCCGATACAACCTCAGCGGTACAAAGGGCTTTGAATTCGGGAAGATAGAACACCAGCTCGGACGGCGCCTCGGTCCCACCAGCGTCGGAGAACTCAAAAGTCACCCCATCGATCTCCCGATCCGTCAGCCCGGAAGGGAGTTCTATGGTGGGCCTAACGAGACTGATACGACCGGACGCCAAACCGGGTCCTAGCCCGGATCCGATCTTCCCGGAGGGACCGGGTTTAAGAGACCCTCCGTACATCAGAACGGATCGACGAGACATATGCCCACCGGCCATTAGATTTTCTGACACCGCTTCTTCTGTAAAGCCAAAAGGAGCGACTACAGGAATTGCACGACCATCGTTGGTCGGAGCTGAGATGATCGCCTCAGCGCCGCCAAAATGATCCGCGTGACTGTGGGTGTAGATCAAAGCGGAAACGGGTCGTTCGCCAAGAGTCTGTTGCACCAGTTCAAGGGCTGCGGCTGCGGTTTCTACGGTCGTGAGTGGATCTACAATTATCCAGCCGCTAGCACCTCGAATGATGGTCATCACCGCGAGGTCGTAACCTCTTACTTGATAAATACCGTCCGTGACCTCGAACAAACCGTGCATGGCGGTAAGCTGCATTTGCCGCCATAGAGCCGGATGGGCCGAGTCAGGCGCAGCCTGATCGAGGAACGCAAGGCCTTCGACCTCCCATACGGTGCGACCCTCGTCATTGACTATTGCGTCGCGCTCAAGCTGAGCCAATAAGCCCCGAGACGCGCGTTCTTGGTCTTTGGCTCGCGCAATATTCATTGAACTGGCGGCGTCCGTGTTCGCACGTTTGGTGTGCTCGGTGGCAACGCCCGGTGGGGGGAGAACGGGTGAAAAATCCCCGGAAACCGATTTCGTCGCCGGCATTGGAGTACGGGAATCACAGCCACTTAGTACAGTAAGGATGCAAGTCGAACATACGAAGGAAATGATGAAAAAGGCGCGCATTCTGTGATTCTCGTTTTTATTTCGACACTTCGTTCCGGCCCATAACAACACAGAGCCTTTAGCGACTTAGAGAAAGTGCGGCGCAGGAAGAAGGTAGCTAGACCAGCGATGCCTGAATAGCGGCGCTTAGGAGTCGAAACTCTTCCACTGTTAGCCCGCCGCCAGACATCCTTTCAGCTGAATGGAGCGCAAAGGGACGGTCGCTAAGTCGATTTCGATAATTTTCTATTCGATGACTTTCTAAACGCTGGCTGAACTCTGACTCAACTCCAAATCCAGTGAGCACGCCTCAGAACGCTGTCGTTTGTGTTTATAAATACCATTGCTTTGGCACTTACCGCGTCATATTATTTTATTGGCACGGTGCACGCAAATAACGAAAGCCAAGGTCACCGCCGCCAGCCAATCGGAACTCGTTCGTCTCCATAGCTCGCGCCTCCTCCTTACGTCTTGTTATTCGCTACCGAAGAACGCACTTGTGAACCGCATAGGAATAAGGATAGGTAATGAAGATGATCCCCCACAAGAAAACGCGCCTCGCTCAGCTGCAGGTACTACCCATCGGCTGCGCTGCTCTACTACCAGCAATACATTCAGTTGCCCAGCAACCCGTCCTGGAAGAAGTCATGGTGACTGCGCAGCTTCGAGCGGAATCTGCGTTAGATGTCCCTATTTCAATTGCTGCGGTGGATGGAGAGCGTATCGGAGACCTTGCAATCACCAACTTGCAGGAACTCACCACTTACATTCCCAATGTCAACATAAACAGCGGTGCACTCACCCCAAACCTCTTTATTCGCGGGATTGGCTCCGGAACCAACGCGGGCTTCGAACAATCGGTAGGCATGTACATTGATGGTGTCTACGCGGGGCGTGCATCTCTATCGGCAGTACCTATAACCATGGATTTAGAGCGGGTAGAGGTACTTAAAGGACCCCAGGGCATCCTCTTCGGAAGGAACGCGATCGCGGGTGCGATCAGCATTACCTCAGCGAAGCCTAGTGACGAATTTGAAGGATCCGTTGAAGCGCTATGGGCTCCGGATCACAACGAACAACAATACAACCTAATGGTATCCGGCCCGCTAAGCGACACGCTCGCGGGGCGTTTGGCCGTTCGCTACGACTCGCTTGATGGTTGGTGGTCGGACGTCACGCAGAACGAGGACGGTCCCAACTTCGACAACCTCTACGCGCGCGGAAGCCTTCGCTGGGACGCGTCGGATACGGTCACCGTCGATGCAAAGTATGAAGTTGGCGACTTTCTATCAAGCAATAACCCGGGTGTTGTTTATCAATCCGACTTCGCTGGGCAGGAGAACTTTGCTGGAACCGTACCGTTTCCGGTGGTTTCGGAACGGGATCAAGGCGCTTCCGATGCGCCGAATGCGAGAGACGTCGAAACGGACGTATTCGCGCTTACGGTCAACTGGGATCTAGCCTTCGCAACATTCACCAGTATCAGCGCCTACTCTGGATACACCCGTATAGACGAGTCAAACACAGACCTGGCCGCGACCGCAGCGCTCAATCGCAATTCGGAAGAGGAATATGACCAGTACAGCCAAGAGGTGCGGCTGGTTTCGAATGGCGAGGGTAGCCT
>JBCBZV010000277.1:0-1906 GCA_039815155.1 Pseudomonadota bacterium | reverse complement strand
GGGCGGTTACAACGAGGCTGGCAATTCCGGTGACGAGCCAGGCGAGTTTGCCCCCGGGGGTTCTCCGGCTAGCTTCGAATTCGACGACGAAGAAGCGGTTTCCTTCGAAGTCGGTGGCAAGATGAGCTTTTTTAACGACCGTGCGAATTTGAACTTTGCACTGTTTACAACTGACTTCAGCAACCTTCAGGTGAGCGCTTTCCAAGGCGAGTCGTTCGTGGTGGGTAACGCGGCCGACGTAACATCCCAGGGTCTTGAGGTCGACGGAATAGCACGATTGAGCGAAGCGTGGACTGTATCCGCTTCCTTTACCTATCTTGATGCGAGCTACAATGATTACGCCACCGCGCCATGCACTGTAGAGCAGACGGCCGCATTCGAGGGCGCCGGCGGAATCGTAGGCGCGTGTCAGCAAGACCTTAGTGGTCGCGAGTTACCATTTGCCCCCGAGTTTTCCGGAGTGCTCGCGCTACGCTACGAGAAGCCCTTTCGCGACCTTTTATTTGGTGCGGTCACCGATCTGAACTACGCAGGTGATCAGTTTCTTGCTACGGATCTAGATCCAATCACGCTACAAAAGGCCAACACTCGAGTTAACAGCCGTATTTCGCTGTCGTCCCTTGATCGGAAGTGGGAGCTTGCCCTGGTGGGGCGAAACCTAACTGATGAAAATCTTGCGAGCTTTGCCAGTGACGCATTCTTGCTGACGGGTGTGGCCTGGCAGGTTATGCAGCCACCGCGAACGGTAGAGCTCCAGTTTAATCTCCAGTTGTAAGCCAGCACCACATTGGATAGGCGCTAACAACTAGCCGCCGACAACCGGGCGCTAACGTAGTTGCGCACGTCAGCGCGCTTTGTCATTTTTGAACAAAGCGTCATTTATGGTAGAATCCTCACCTGATCCGCAGCAATACTTTTTATTGCTGCGGCTTTTTTTTGCCACATCCCAATGAAGATGCCTTCAGCAAACGCAGTCATGAGCAAAGATTCGGCCTCAACCGATACGGCGCCAGCCAAACCCAATCGCCAGGCTCGTCGCAAGCAGAGAACCCGCGCGCTACTTATTAAAGTAGCTAACGAAGTTTTCCTAGCGAAAGGTGTCGATGGGGCTAGCGTTACGGACATAACGGACGAAGCAGACGTTGCCTACGGCACTTTCTACAATTACTTCAATTCGGTTGAAGAGATTGTGACCGCCAGCGTTGAGCAAGTGATCAGCGAAATCAATGACGAGATCAGTACCGGTCTACGGGAATCTACTGATCCAGCCCTCCAACTGGCCTACGGGCTGAGAGATTTGTTCAAGCGGTTTGTCCAAGAGCCGGCCTTTAAGTGGCTTATTCAGAAACCGGACCTGTTTGCAGATGCGATCTTTCGCACCGCAGCGGCGTCTGCCGCGGAAGACATTACGAACGGTATCGAAAGTGGCGACTTCGAGCTCACTGGTGGTCTGCCCACCGTGCAGAACTTCTGCGTCTGGGGTTTCACCGGTGCGATGCGGCAGATCGCCGAATCGCCCGATGAGGTAGAAGAAATTACTGACGACGTCTTACGGGCGTTTCTTCGAATACTTGGTGTCTCGGATAGTAAAGCGCAAAAAGCCGTAGAAAAGAGCAGAGTCCACTAGGCCTTGGGCCAACCGCTTTTAGAAGAGACGCTAGCCAACAGCTCGCGAAGGCAGTGCGGAAGTGGCCAGGTGAGACTAGCTAGACACCGATGCGCGCTTGTCGGTCACGATTTCTGGAAGGCTATCACGAAGTTTATTTTTTGCGATCTTCTCGAGAGTCGATCTTGGAAGGTCTGCAACTACATGTACCGCTCTAACGACTTTGAAGTCAGGGAGCTTCTCTTCGCACGCGCTGATGATCGCATCTTCCAAATTGGTCGGTGCACTGGCTAGCGGAAT
>JBCBZV010000065.1:0-23384 GCA_039815155.1 Pseudomonadota bacterium | reverse complement strand
CTGGACTGGTCGTCGCGGAGCCCATTGGCTTCGGAAGATCGGGGAATTGGAGCCCCCTTATCAACCCGCTATGAGCGAAAGAATGGTCTGGGATGGCCTACCAATAGTTATCCGCTGTTTGAAGAAGCCTACCGTACAAGAAAGAAGCTGACCCGTGCCGAGTATCTGGCGGAGATATCCGAACTGTTTGCCGGATTTTCTCAGGTTTCTTCCGAAAACCCATTCGCGCAGTATCCCGGCGTCCGCAGTGCAGAGTATCTACAGACCAGTTCCGCAGACAACTATCCGATCGCCGGCCCCTATCGGAAATGGCACGTGGCGCAGGACGCAGTCAATCAGGGCGCGGCTCTCCTGCTGACTACGGTTTCGGAAGCACGCGAAGCAGATATTCCCGAGGCAAGCTGGGTGTACCTGCATGGACATAGCACCTTGTCTGACTGCCACATCACAGAAAGACCGGAATATTCTCGATCCAGGTCCTTGGAGGGGACGCTAGCTCAGGCGCTGGAGTCTTCGTACCTGACACCTGATGACATCGAATTCTTTGATATCTATAGCTGTTTCCCCTGTGTGGTCTTGCTCGCAGCAGAGGCCCTTGGTTTGGATTGGCGCAAGAAAACCCTGACCCAGACCGGCGGACTTCCATTTTTTGGAGGCCCAGGGAACAACTACTCCATGCATGCTATTGCGGCTATGGTCGATAGGCTACGAACAAAGCCGGGTGCCTTTGGCCTGGTGCTTGCGAATGGAGGTTACCTTAGCAAGCATGCGGCCGGTGTGTACTCGACCAACGCACCTAAGATTTGGGAGCCAGTGGACTCGAAAGCAATACAAATGGAAATCGACGAAGTGTCCCTTTCGGCGCTAAAACCGGTTAATGCTGGAGAAGTCCTTGAAGCCTTTGTTGAAAGTTTCACCACTGTTTACGGCCGGGGAGGCGTGCAATACCTGACGCTGGTTGTGCGCAATGCCCAGGGGAGAGCGCTGATCAAAATAGTCGATTTGCAAAACCGTACGCTGCAGGCAATTGACGCTGGTGTAGATCCGGTGGGTAGGCGAGTGCTTCTGCGCCAAACGGCAGCCTCGGATGAGCCTGAAGCGGGCGCGCCGGGCTTCGAGCTCGCTGCCGATATCGACTTCGATCAGTCTGGTCCATCAACCTCGATGCTAAAACGTGTGAGGAGCGCATAGCCCATGGCACTTCAAGATTCACTACCGATGTTGGAAGGCGTGCGAGTGGTCGATCTCACGAGCGTTGTGTTCGGGCCCTATGCTACGCAAATCCTAGCGGATTTTGGGGCGGACGTGACCAAGGTAGAAGCCCCCAACGGAGATATATTCCGCTACTCCACTCGATCGGCGAAGACCCGCGCCATGAGCGCTGGGCACCTGGCTTTAAATCGCGGCAAGCGCTCCCTTGTGTTAGATCTGAAAGGTGAGGAGGGCATCGCTAGGATGCGGGAGCTTGTTTCCGAGGCTGACGTTTTTATTCACAACGTACGCAAATCTGCGATCGAGCGTTTAGGATTCGGCTACGAAGACATGCGACAACTCAACAAAGAGTTGATCTACGTTCATTGTGTCGGATTTGGAACCGGAGGCGCCTATCAGGACCTGCAGGCCTACGACGATGTTATTCAGGCCGCGACCGGTACAACAAGTTTGTTAGGGCGCGTCGATGGCGATCCTCGACCTCGATTTTTCCCATCCTTAATTGCTGACAAAGTCGCCGGGTTAAACGCAGCCTACGCGACCTTAGGAGCCGTGATTCATAAGCTTCGAACGGGGCGGGGGCAACATATTGAGGTGCCTATGTTCGAAGCCTTTGCGGCGTTTATGTTGAAAGAGCATTTGGCTGATAAAGCTTTCGATCCGCCGCTTGGAACCGCCTGCTACCCGCGGCAAATTGACCCGGATCGTCAGCCGTTTCCCACGGCCGATGGGCACATTGTTATCGTGCCCTATAGCTTAGGCTCCTGGGATATCGTATACGAAGCTGTGGGTTACCCCGAGTACTTAGACGATGAGCGCTTCTCAACCCCGCGGCAGCGCGTAAAACATATGGAAGAGCTGTATCGCGGCCTCGCGGAACGTACTCCTGCGAAAACCAATCAGGAGTGGTGCGAGATTCTCCGACCTTTGAATATACCTTGCATGCCTGTACGCGATATCGAGGATATTCTAGAGGACCCGCATCTTCAGCAGACTGGTTTTTTCCAGCGCAAAGAACATCCGTCTGAGGGATGGTTCTACGAGATGCAGGAAGCGGCAAAATTCTCAGACTGGTCAGCGCCAGAGTATGGGGTCGCGCCAAAATTGGGTGAACACTCGGATGCGTAAAGCGGCCAGTCGAGATCGATAGGCGTTTCAATACGCACAAGAATCAGCGATCGAGTAATACTCTTCGACACTTCGGGCGTACACCTTCGTCCAGCGAACGCAACCAGCGTTCGCTGAACCCCCTGCGACCTAAGCGACGGCGCGTACTTTAGAAGCCGCTTGCCTGCTTTTTTCGCGAGCCGCTTTTATGTCGTTGTTCGGGAGGAGACTCATTTCAAGCTCTTCCAGTGCTTCGGCCGCATTTACCGCGAGTCGTTGCAGTCTTGGCACACTGTCTCGGCAGCCGGCAAAACCAAAGCCGAAGGTGCCAGCGTAGCTATAACAAGTTATGTTGAGAGCCTGACCATGTGTAACCCCGGATACTGGGTACATAGCCTCTAGACGCGCCCCCTGCATGTACAGTGCCTCGCTGGGTCCGGGAACATTCGATATGTTTACGTTAAATGCAGGTCTGCCATGACCATCGAGGTTGAGCATTGAAGAAAGCAAGGTCGGGGATAGGATCATCGCCGTGAAGTTTTCGATCTCTTCCCGGGACATTTTGTTCATCATTTCCTTTGCGCGCCGCGTTGACGCGCAGATTGTCTCTACACGGCGGACGGGGTCTGCGATGTGTGTTCCAAGATTCGCCATGATGTAGGAGACCGCAGAGCCCGCGCTTTGATCATCGGCTGGGCGCAGAGAAACCGGAATGCCGGCAATGAGTGGCTGCCCAGGCAATTCGTTCTGGTCCTTCAGGAATCTGCGTAAGGCGCCGGAACTGATCGCTAATACAATGTCGTTCAGAGTGCATCCAGCTGCCTTGGCGAGACGTTTTAGACGGGCAAGTTCGTATTGCTGTGTGGCGAACCGTCGCTGGCTCCCGATACGGCCATTAAAAATAGACTTTTGCGCTTGGTAGGGCATTACCAGCGGGTCATTTCCATCCATAGCGGCTTTTACAGCGGCACTGAGCTGCTTTGTCACGCTGCTGAAGGAGGCCACAGATCGGCGAACTCCAGCGAGCGCGCGTCGTACTCTATGCTTGGTATGCCCTGCTTCCAACAGTTCGTCGGGGACAGCGGCGGACCACAGCGCGGTGAGGTGACGCTCTTTTGCACTTTTGGATAAAGAACGCTGCAGCATGCGAATGCCCGCGACGCCGTCGACTAAGGAATGGTGCATCTTGAAATAAACCGCAAACCGATTACCCGTAAGCCCTTCAATAAGATGGTACTCCCAGAGCGGTCTTTTGAAATCGAGCTTGTTCGATTGCAGTCTAGCTATAAGTATTCCAAGTTCCTTTTCGCCGCCCGGGGCGGGCAACGCGAGATGGCGAACGTGGTATTCCAAGTCGAGGTCATAGGTGTGTGTCCAGGTATGGCTCGGCGAGCTAATACTGGGTGGGGAGTAAATCCTATTAAAAGGAGATACGACTTCCGTTGAGTCTCTAAGTTGATCGACGAGTCTTGTCAGGTAGTCTGGTTTCGCATCCTTGGGAAGAGAAAAGATCAGTAAAGTCGCTACATGCATAGGTCGATCTCGACTTTCCATTGCGAGCCAGCTCAGCTCGGTCAGATCGACGCGTTTGTTTTGATTAAACATCTTAATTCATCTCGTAAGTGGTTGATTCAATATGGGAATCTTTTGTAGCGAGCCGTCATTGGCTGGTTATTAACCACTTATTTTGCGATTGAGCTCTTTTAAATTTTGTCTAGCTAGTCGTGTTCTAACCTCGATGCAGTTTTAGGGTTTAATGGACATTTTTCATTAAAACATACATAATTGTTTTTATTATACATGAACCGTTCTTTATGAAAAGCCAGTTGTCGCTTTCCTGAAAAATGCCATCAATTAATTGAATGGAGACAGGTGCATTCATCAACGGATACATTCTTAGGACGTTTTCAAAGCTGGGGGACAGACTCGTGCTCGCAAGACTCAATACAGGACACACGATCACAGCGATTCGTTATTGGCACCGACTCCCAATAGCGGAATTTGCCCCATATACATGGGCTAAGCTCGCAACGGCTTGGGAGCGACTGCATGCCTGAGCTTGAATCGGCCCGTGTAGAGAGAAGTGTTTTGCAAAAATCCGAATCGGAGGATGTAAGCCTTTATCGCCCGGAGTGGGAAACGTCAGAAGTCGTGCTGAGGCTCATAGATCAGCTACAGACTCGCGGAATTGACGGAAACAAGTTGCGACCCACTATACGTGACACCTGCGGCATTACTTGGCAATCGGCGCATAGCTGGTTCACCGGTCGAACTAAGGTGCCGCGGGCTGACCTTCTTGCGCGACTTGCTAAAGCCTACGATCTAGACCTGTTTTACATTCTTCTGGGAGAGGATTAGGCATCAAGCTAATCGTACTTACTTTTAGAATGACCGAACGTTGCGTTTGGAGCGTGCTTTTCTACGATAGATTGCTAAACCGGTTCGGTAATTTACTAGTACCCTTGAACGCTATTTCTGCCATTCGAACTGAATAATAAATTTAAACGAGGCGAAACGAAGATGATGCTTCTTGATGTGCAAGACCGAATAGCAACCATTACACTTAATACACCGGAAAACTACAACGCACTTTCACCGGAACTCTTGACGAAGGTTGATCAAGCGCTGACTGACATATCTCACGATAAAGATATCGGAGTCTGTGTATTTACCGGTGCTGGAGCCGGTTTTTGTGCCGGCGCAGATTTGTCCGATGGCCAGGTAGACCTAGAAGATGCGGCGTTGCGTGCACAAACTTCTGGGGATGCGATGCGCGATCTCTACAACCCGCTCATAAAAAAGCTCCTTAATCTACCCATTCCCACCGTCGCTGCCATCAATGGTGTTGCAGCGGGTGGGGGGTTCGGTCTCGCTCTGGCGTTTGATCTGGTGATCGCATCTACCAATGCGTCATTCAAGCTGGTGTTTACACCACAGCTTGGATTGATACCAGACCTCGGTGCCTCCTGGCATGCTCCGCAGAAGCTGGGACGTGCAAGGGCTATCCCTTCGGCTTTCTTCGGCGAGAGTATATCCGCCACGAGCGCGGTAGAAATGGGCCTTATTTGGAAAGCCGTAGCCCATGAAGAACTCATGGGAGAAGCTCATCGCGTCGCCGAAATTTTGGCGAACGGTCCTACCGAAGCCTATGTTGCGGTTAGAAAAGCCTTCGACCATGCAGGCGTAAGCACGCTTGAGCAGCAGCTAGATTACGAAGCAGCAACGCAGCCCGAGCTCATCGCCTCAGACAACTTTTTTGAAGGGGTTATGGCTTTTAGGGAAAAGCGCAAACCGAATTTCCGAGGAGACTGATCTGTCTCTCTGATCGCTTATGGACCGGTTTTCGAATCGCTTTCGTAGGGCCGCTTTAAGCGTTCACCTCGCAGTAGTAATCCAAGGACTGAAGAAAACGACCTCGATCTCCGGCATGCAAGTAAGCGGCCTCGAAGCTGTTGCGGACCATCGCAAGCGCCTGCGCCTTGTCGAGAGCTAAGTGTTCTTCCAGCGCAGCAAAATTCTCCAGAAGATGTCCGCCGAAGTAGGCCGGGTCGTCCGAATTCACGGTGACGCATACGCGATTTTGCAACATTTCCAGAATGTTGTGCTCTCGCATGTGCGAATAGACGCAAAGCCTTACGTTTGACAAAGGACAAACGGTAAGCGGTATCTGCTGATCAACTAGATCTTTCATCAGGTCTGGATCGTCCGATGAGCGAACGCCGTGATCGATACGTGTGACCTGAAGGGTTGAAAGTGCCGTGCGTATATAGTCGGCTCCACCTTCTTCTCCAGCGTGTGCGGTGAGCGCATAGCCTCGCTTTGCCGCTTCGGCGTAGAGGTTCACGAAACCTTCTGGGGGAAAAGCTTTTTCTGAACTTGCAAGGCCTATGGCATGAAAGTCTTCACGAAATGGTTCTGCCTCATCAAGCATAGCCAGACAGTCTGCTTCGGGTAGGTGTCGTAAGAAGCTGAGAATTAGAACTACGGACTGACCCCAGCCGCTGCGTGCCTCGGCGATCGCTTTCTTGAAGCCTTCCATTACGACCGCAATCTTCACTCCGTTGGGTGCATAGGTTTGCGGTTCGACCATAATTTCGCAGTGCACGATTTTTTGTTTGCGGCAAACTTCCAGGTAGTCCTTCATAAGCCAATAGAAGTCGTCCGATTCTCGCAGCACCGAAGCTCCCAAATAGTAGAGATCCAGGAAACTCTGTAAGTCAACAAACTGGTAGGCCGCCTGAACTTCTTCGATCGTGCTGTAGGGCAGTTCCACTCGGTTCTTCTCTGCCAAATTGAGCATACGCTCCGCGCTCAGGCTGCCATCGATGTGGAGATGAAGCTCGGCCTTTGGCATATCTGCCAACCACTGGGTGACGGGTCCAAACGGTTGTTGCATATGAATCTCCATAAGCGGTGGATTACTGGTTGTCTTCCCAGCAGTCCCTGACGCGACTGAGTCCCAACACAGCGAGGACCGTTAGATGCCATCCTCGCAACGCTTTGACTCGTGACAAACGCGAAATCGTAGAGACAAGATGGGGCCGATGCAAATTCTAGGGACTGCTAGCTGTTTCAATCGCTGCGGAAGGGCGCGTGGCGGTCCATAGGCCTGGCTCCTATCCAATGATCGCAAATTATCACTGGGCCACCTCTGCTCGGTGAGATACCGAGTCAGATTTGCGAAGGGACATTCCGCCTGATGAACCTATCTGGTTCTCGACGCCTCTTACCTCGCAAAGCATCCGACAAACCGGTGCTGAATTCTCACGAGGTAATGCAAATGAAGTCCATGAAGAAAACCAGCCTGGCCGCCGCGATCTCTTGCATCGTCGGTCTCGCCGCCTGCAGCGACGGCGGAAGCAACGTAGTTGCAACGCCGGAGGTGCCTGCGCCCGCTCCAGCACCGACCGGTACCTGCCCTGATGTGGGTAACCTGACTCCGACAGAGTTGGCGCCGAACGAGTGTGAGATCGGTGGTGTGCTCACTCTGGACGCGACGCTTTCCTCTGAGCAAACCTGGTTCCTCGAAGGCGGCTTACAGGTGGGCAATAACGACAGTCTCGTCCGCCTGGATATTGATCCAGGAACGGAGATTCGTGGCGATAACGTCGGTGAGGTCGATCATATCGTGGTGTGGCCGGGCTCGGAGCTGCGTGCGAACGGCACCGGAGCTCAGCCCGTGCGTATGTTGTCAGACGATGATGGGGTGGATGGCTCCGGTGAGTGGGGCGGTCTATTCGTGAGAGGTTTCAATGGGTTACCTTCCTTGTCGGGCACGCAAGGGCAAAACCGGTTGGATTATCTCGTAGTCGCGGAAGCGGGTGCTTCCGTAACCGTTACGATCGATGGGATTGACGCGAGCTACCAGGACAACATCGTCCTCAACGGCATCGATAGTTCCAGTATTTTGACGTATGTACAGTCGCACAATTCAGCTCGAGACGGCCTGCATATTCGAAATGGGGATCCGCGTCTGTCGTGGATTCTGGCGACAGGTTCAGGGCGTGATGGGGTTTGGTACAGGGATTTCAGTGGTCTGATCAAGGACCTGATGGTAATCCATAACCGGGACGCCGACGGCAGCTCGGGGCGGTCAGGAATCTACGCGAGCGAAACAGCGGAGGGCAATTCCAATCCACGCATTGTAAATGCAACACTTGTGGGACGAGACAACAGCTCGGAAGCGGCCGCTCCAGGGGCCAACGAAGCTGGCATTCTGTTTGCCGACAACACAGACCAGATCCGGTTGGCGAACGTCTTGATCGCAAACTTTCGCAACGGCTGTTTTATTGCCGATGACGGCGCAGACCTTTCGGGAATAGATACGGCAACACCCGGGCCGACTTATTTAGACGGTATTCACTGTGCGAATGAAGCGGGACCGAACGGCAGCTTTGGCGTTGTGCGAGACGACGCTATCGGTTTCTCTGATGGAGTCATTGCGGCAAACAACTCGATCAACGGGAATGGTCTGGTTTACTACAATGGCGCCGTCAATGCGGTCACGTTCACCGGCGAAGTAGCAGACCGCGCTGAAAACTTCACCGCCAGTTGGTACCTCGACAACATCGGAGGTATTGGAAATGGGCTTGTGGGGGACTCGACGTTCTTGCACGCATTCCTAGACGGGGATACTAACAACGATCGCGTAGTTGATTCTGCCGACATTGGCTCGCCGTTTGTTATCGCCGACGATGGACCGGGTGGCTTTAACCAAGATGTTGCTGGAGATACGGGAGGCTACGACCTCACCCATATTGGAGCGGTGCGTGGCGGTGCGATTAGCAACGCGCAGTTCGATGGGTGGACCGTGGCGACCGGACCGGACGAAGGCTTTGTAGTCGCGGTCAACGAAGATCTAATTGGCGAATCTGCATGTCCCACCGATCTTGGCGGCGCTTCCGTGCTGCCGCTACCTCGCTCCGGTGGGCGCAATGTGTGCGAAGCATTCGGTCTCGTCAGCTCTGATGCCACGATGAGCAGCAATATCGAGTGGGAGCTAGAAGGTCGTTTGCAAGTGGGCAACAACAGTAACTTCGCGAGTCTCACGATTGAATCGGGCACCCGTATTCGCGGAGATCTACTGGATGCGACCGATCACCTGTTGGTTTGGCCCGGTTCAGCGATCAGAGCCAACGGAACTGGCTCTCGTCCGGTACGTTTCACTTCCGACGATTCGGGTATCGGGGGCAGCGCAGAGTGGGGCGGCTTGTTCCTACGCGGTTTTAACGGCCTATCGGATACGGGCATCCAGGGCGCCAACTTGCTCGATTACGTAGTGGTGGCTGAGGCTGGTGCTCCGACAGAAGTGAGCTTGGACGGTAACTCGGTGAACTACCAAGACAACATCGTGCTGAACGGCGTTGACAGAGAGACGCGTCTCACCTTTGTTCAGTCGCATAATTCTGCCCGCGATGGGATTCACATCGTCAACGGTGATCCTCGCTTGTCCTGGATTCTGTCCACCGGAGCCGGAAGAGATGGCATCTGGTACCGTGATTTTAGCGGGCTGATCAAGGATCTGATGGTCATCCACAATCGGGATGAAGCTGGCAGCAGCGGGCGCTCTGGCGTATATGCTAGTGAGTCGGCGTCCGGTGATTCGAACCCACGTATCGTCAACGCGACGCTGGTGGGCCGCGATGGCGCCAGTGTGGTTGCCGGCGAGGGCGATGCAGAATTTGGCATCCTGTTTGCCGACAATACGGATCAAATACGCCTGGCTAATGTGCTTGTCGCCAACTTCCGCAATGGCTGCTTTCTCGCCAATGATGGTGCGGACCTAAGCCTGATTGATACGGAGGTCCCTGGGCCGTCGTATCTGGACGGCGTGCACTGCGCGAACGAGGCGGGTCCGAACGGGCAATTTGGGATCGTCGCCAACAACGCGACCGGATTCCCCCTGTCCACGGTTGCAAGCAATAATTCGAACGGCGACGGCCTGGTGTACTACAACGGAGCGGGGTCCGCTTTGGGTATTGCCACCACAAGCTTCGATGCGGAAGCCGGCGGAATCCAGTTCACGGGGGAGATCGTCGATCGAGCGAATAACTTTACCGCGGGGTGGTACTTGGACAACATCCGAGGGATTGGAAATGGCCTGGTATCGAACCCAGCTTCGCTGAACGGATTCCTCGACGGTGATACCAATCGCGATGGACTGGTGGATGAAGAAGACACGCGCTCACCCTTTATCGTTGCCGATGATGGAGTAGGCGGGTTTAACCAGGATGTTGCGGCCGATACGGGAGGCTATGACATGACTCATATCGGCGCGGTTCGTGGCGGATCCCTCAGCAACCGGCAGTTTGATAGCTGGACGATCGCAACAGGCCGAAGCGGAGGTTTCACTGTCCGGCTGCCTCGCTAGCGGTTCTGGATGCACGTTCCGGTAAGCTAAGCAAGTGTGGATCGAAGCCCGAAAAAGCCAAAAGTCGGATTCGGGCTTTGAATCCACAGTCTTACGAACACTTTTGTAGATCCGATGAACCTTTGCCATGCTAATGCTCTCTTACGTAGCAATGATTAACTTGATGAGTTGGTGGGTCATACCACCGTGCATTCGACGCAACTCGTCACAAAGCGCAGGCGTAGAGACGATAACAATGCAACAGGTACGATGGGATCGATGAGCGATTTAAGTTCATCATCTGAATCCAGTGACGCGGGCGATGCGATAGATCACCGCCTGCTTTCTCGAATCGCAGACGACCGGGATATCGCCGCAATGAAGTCGCTCTATGAACGCTTCGATCCCAGACTAAGACGATTTATGCGTCGTTTAACGTCAGATGCTGATCTTATTGATGAGGCTTACAACGATGTGATGGTTGTAGTGTGGAACAAGGCCGGACAATTTTCCGGTAATGCAAAAGTCTCCAGCTGGATCTACACCATTGCTTATCGCTCGTGCCTGAAATTGGTAAAGAGCAGCAAGAGGCGCAATACGATGATCGAACTCGTGGAGGATGATGCGCTCGATTCGGTAAGTCCAGAGTCGCTACCCGCTGTGGATGGCAACGCCGAGTTGGCCGCGGCCGTTCGCGCTTTGTCTTCTAAGCAACGGATGGTGATCGAGCTTTGCTACTTTGAAGGCTACTCGCTGCAGGAGATCAGTGAGATTGTGAAATGCCCTGTGAACACGGTCAAAACGCGTTTACACCACGCCCGCAATCGGATTCGGGAGCTTATTGATGAAGCTCGCCAGTCTTTAAATGTGCCGTCTGGCAAGGAAGGCTTGCTATGAAAAATACGCCAAGTAAACAGCATTGTGCTTCTGATATGTTGGCCGATTACCTAAATGAGCACCTAACTGAATCGGATCGAGAGTATGTCGAATCGGCGCTAGCAAGTGATGAATCATTGCAGGAGCAGTTGCAGTTCGAAGAGAATTTGAAGAAGGCTTTGCTGGCTGAATCCGAGCTGGTAGAGGCGAAAGTTGCGACTTCGAACGCTGGCTTTGCCGGGATAACAGATCGCATAGACCCGCCGCAGAGCTCCTTGGGGAATATGCTCAGCGATTTTCTGGATCACTGGCGTTGGTTGGCTATTGCCGCACCGGTAGCGGTTCTACTCTTGATGGTTTCGACTGGTGTACGGCAACCGGCTTCGGTGTCTCCGATACAGGAATTTGAAACTGCGTTTGACGACAAAGCCGACTACCAGGCACCCACTTTACTGGTGCTGTTTGAAGAGCCTTTAGAAGCAGCATCGCTCTCCGAGTTTCTGGCCGTTTACGACCTAAGGCTGATCGAGGAAGCTGCCGTCGGACCGATGCTGGAGCTACGATCACAAAATCAGGAAGCGAATCTCCGTGCGGTGGCGACTAAGATCGGGGATCATCCTCGTGTGCTCGCCGTGAAGCTCCTCGGAGTTCAGCCATGACACTATTGTTTCGACAAGTGTTTCGACAAGTGTTTCGACGATCTGCCAAGTCCCACTGTTTGATTTTATTGCTGCTATCGATCGGTGTTGGTTGCTCTCACAATCACGTTGCTCCCTCGGTTCAGCTCGGCCATTTGTCGGACTTCAATACGGACCAGACCCTGATGGTGGTAATCAAAGACCCCCGGTCCGAGCGCCATCGGCGTGGTCTTACCACGCCCGGGTATAGCACCGCATATTCCTATGCGGATGATCCCGCTTTGGATCGCGCCAGCAAAGCCCTTGCCGATAAATACTCGCTCAACCTATTGGCTCAGTGGCCGTTGCGGAATCTTCCCGTGCTCTGTCTTGTGGTTGAGGAGCCGAGCGATGACGTCATAAAAGCTTTGCAAGCGGATGCAAAGGTTGAGTGGGTACAAGCGTTTAATCAGTTCTCCACGCAAACAACTTCCCAGCCAGCGTTTACAGAGTTTAAGCCAATGTTTGCCGACACCGCGGAAAAAGGTGCCGGCGTGACTGTAGCCGTCATCGATACCTCGGTAGATGCGGATCACCCCTCTTTAAAGGGGAGTATGCTGAGACAGCAGAATTTTGCTGGCAGTACGGAGCGCATCGGCAGCGAGAGCCATGGAACTGCCGTTGTCGGACTGATCGCAGCCCAACCGCAGGCGGGGACGTCGATGTTGGGTATCGCCAGGGACGCGAAGGTAGAGGTACTCAGAGCGTGCTGGCAAGCCTCTGATGAGGTCAAGGGCCGCTGCAACACACTCACACTCGCACTCGCGTTGGATCGTGCGGTTGATCTGTCACCGCAGATACTGAATCTGAGTATCACCGGGCCCGCTGACCCGGTACTCGAAAAGCTGATCGAGAAGCTACTCGCGTCCGGAACACTGGTTGTTGCAGCCTTCGACGAAGCGCTCCACGAGACGCAGCGATTTCCTCGTCATCGCGCAGGTGTGGCTTACGCTTTTGGAACCAATGGTGACGCTTCCGGATTACCGCTTACTGGTGCGGAAGCCTTGCTTTTAACGGCTCCTCGCCACGCGCTTTCTTTGACACCGGCAGCGGGCTACGATCTGGTTTCTGGCCATTCGGTTGCAGCGCCGCAAGTCAGTGGGTTGGCTGCACGGCTTATGGCAAGCAAACCACGCGCATCTCGCGATGAAATACTAGCGGAGCTTTCCCATTGGCTCCGGCCGCGCTGACCAGGCAGAATAGGGTTTTTCAAAGGTCTAGCGTTTGCTTTGTTGAACCGAGTATTTTCTAGGGTACGGACTTGCGCTCGTGCCCATAAACCAGTCTGTGCGCAACCATCGGGCCGCTGGCAAGTTCGGCGGCTACTTTCTATTTTTGTGCTCGCACACCTACCGGTCTCAGTTTGGGCGAACGAGATCACCGCCTCCATGCGCTACGACTCCGATTGGATGTATCACGGTCTAAGTGAAACGTTTGGTCGCCCAGCGCTCGGCTTGGCGCTAGATTGGCAAAGTGATACTCGCTGGTTTGCCGGCGTCGAAACCCACCGAATGTTCGACGACTCGAATGCCCCCAGACCCTGGGCGACGATGATTTACGTTGGTGCAGGCGGGAAGATCGGTGAGAACGGGTTTTTAACAGGCTCAGTGCAAAGACGAAATTTTCCCACCTCAAATATTCCATGGGACTTTACTGAGTTCGAGATCGAGTACGATCATCAGCTAACGGCTCAAGATCGCCTGCGGATCAGCGCGGACTATTCTTCTGATTATTACTCGCTGGATACTTCCGCTTTCGCGGCAGAGATTAATTACTCTCGAAACCTCGGCGATCGGCTCTTTGTCCATGCCCATCTGGGGGCTGTGAACCTGGCGGATCAGTCTATGCTACCGAGTTATCAATATGGTGGGGTAGGGGGCGGGCTGAGATTTAAGCGGATTATTTTCGATGTTTCTCTCAACGTTACCAGCGAGTCCGACGCGAGAAGAGTCGGCTTGGAAACGTTTTCTGAGCCGCGACTCGTATCCAGAATCATCTGGCGGATTTACTGACTTACTGTCATGCCTCCCAAACCGGCTAGCAAAGCTAGTGCAAGCGTTGAGGCGCATTAGCAAAGCTGATGCGACCAGAAGATTTTCTCAATTGGCCGCGGCTGTTGTTTGCTTCATGCTCGCTGGATGGGTAGGGAACAAAGATTAAGCGCATGAGCTTCCCTGAAACGAATTCCTAGTTAAGAGAATAAAAGGGGTTTCTGTTATGAGCTATATCAGTCACGCCGATCCGGAATGCACGCCAGGAGATTCCTTTATCCGCCTACGCATAAAGCCGCGTAAAAAGGATCTGGGTGAATTCAGTGTTCGAAGGGTCCTGCCGTCTTCTGAGCAAGAAATGGTCGGTCCCTTCGTGTTCTTCGATCAAATGGGACCGGCTACCTTTCAGCCCGGGCACGGAATAGATGTGCGCCCTCATCCTCACATTGGCATCGCGACGATCACATACCTGTTTAAGGGCGAGATTTTGCATAGAGATAGTCTGGGAGTAGTGCAGGCGATCCAACCAGGTGCGGTAAACCTGATGACGGCGGGTAAAGGTATTTCCCACGCGGAGCGACCTGGAGAAGACTTTGATCGGGAATCGGAACTTTTTGGCATCCAGTCTTGGATTGCCCTACCCGATGAATTGCAAGAAATCGATCCAGATTTCGCACACTTCACTAAAGACTCACTGCCCACTTGGCGGGAGAACGGCGTGGTTTTCCGTCTAATCATGGGGGATTTTACTGGCCGCTCGTCTCCGGTATCTCAATATTCCAAGACGCTTTATCTGGATCTTTCCCTTGATTCCCTTGGGGAAGCGGCACTTCCGATCGAAGAGAAAGAGGCGGCCCTTTACGTTGCGGAAGGCGCTATTCGATTAAATGAAGAGCCCGTAGAGGCCGGCGTCATGGTGGTAGTGGATCCCACGCAAGATCTCTCCATCAGCTCCGCTGAGGGCGCAAGGGTTTTGCTCATCGGTGGTGATCCAGTAGGTAAGCGACACCTATACTGGAATTTTGTCAGCAACAGCAAGGACCGTATCGATCAGGCTAAAGCTGACTGGAAGGCGAAGCGTTTTCCGCCGGTGCCCGGCGACGATGAGTTTATTCCCTTGCCCGAGTGATTCTGCCAGCAAGCCAGTCGCGCCCATCGCTTCGTCCAGTACTTTAGCTACGGCCACGCGGGCTTTGTCCTTAAGGAGTTCATGCAAGCTAGCGCTACTAAGATGAAGAGATACTTCGCCGTTGCTTTCGTGAACGGTGTCTCTTGCTAGGGGTTCGCCTGTATAAATCCTTGGATCAGCGCGACAAGCGTCTCTGGCGCGTCCTCCTGGCAAAAGTGCCCAACGCCTGGCATTGGGACGATGGGGGCGCCGGGAAAGAGCAAGCTAAAGTCAGCTTGCGAAAACTCCGGGGCAATCGCGAAGTCCATGTCGCCCGAAGTGAGCATTGCGGGCTTTGCCTGTACTGCCTCGAAGTTGCCTGTTTCTAGGCCAGCGAGCGTGTAGTCGATGAAGCGTGAATAGTGCACATCAAGCGGGAATTCAATTGCCCCGATGCAAGACTCCCGGTCGGGAAAGGGCGCTGAGTAGGCACGAATCCAGGTTTCGTCCACCGCCGCCGAATTCTGAAAACCGATAATTTTCATGACCGATAATACGGTAGAACCCATTTCTCCAAGGATTCCGCGCAAGGTTCCTGCCTCTTCATGCTTTTCGATCCACTGAAACCAGCGGGACTTTTCCGCGGGTTGCGGTGCGCCACCGTAGCCGAATAGCGTGTTCATTAGGAACAATCGCTTTACCCGCTCTGGGCGGCGGATCGTATAAGCGCCAGTCATAGGCCCGCCCCAGTCTTGGCAGACGAAAGTAATGTCTTTCAGATCCAGTTCGTCGATCAATTTCTCGAGATTCTCGACGTGAGTTTGCAATGTGTACACACGGTCTTGAGGGGTTTCCGATTTTCCAAATCCCATGTGATCGGGCACGATCACACGGTAATCTTTGGAGAGCGCGGGAATGAAGTTGCGATACAAGTAACCCCAGGTGGGCTCACCGTGGAGACAGACGATAACTTCTCCGTCCCTGGGTCCCTCGTCAACGTAGTGTTGCTTAAAGCCCGCTGCGGTTGAAAAGTTCGGTGCAAAAGGCCAGGTACCATCAAAGGTTTCGTCCGCAGGAATCATTCTACTCTCCAGCTATTTGTGTGTTTGGGTTCGGGTTTAGTGATTCGCGCATTCTGCCATTGCGACTCCTTGCTGCGCCAGCGCACTGCTTGTTGGCGATGCTGTTTGTCTGCATGACTTGCTCAAAAGACCTTGAGCACAATCGGTAGAGCGTACTATCCATGAAATCTGGAAAAGCCAGGACCTACAAAAAATCTATGAAATATCCATGAAGCTGTCGCCACCCAACTTTGACGCTCGATTTCTCGAGCAGCTGGACGATTTATTTCTATGGCGTCGCGACGTCAGGCACTTTGTTTCGAAGCCTCTGGACGAAGTGGTCTTAGATCAAATTCTTGATCGAGCATGCCTTGCGCCTTCCGTCGGAAACAGTCAGCCCTGGCGTTTCGTGCGCGTTGATAGCGCACCGCAGCGCGCAGCTGTCGTTGCTGATTTTGAGCGCTGCAACGCGAAAGCGCTGGCCGGTTACTCGGGCGATCAAGCGAAGTTGTACGCGGGTTTAAAGCTCGCTGGTTTGCATGATGCACCAGTGCACATGGCGGTGTTTACTGATGTATCAACTGCCCAGGGACATGGTCTAGGTAAGAAGACGATGCCGGAAATGCTTCATTATTCGAGCGCGTGCATGATCATGAGCCTCTGGCTGGTCGCACGTGCGCGCGGCATAGGTATCGGCTGGGTTTCGATTGTTGATCCGGATGTCATAGCCAGCGTACTAGAAGTACCGGACGACTGGGAGCTGAATGCCTATTTATGCATTGGGTATGCGCAGAATGATGACATTACTCCAGAGCTCGAACGCGTTGGTTGGCAGTCGCGTGAGCAGGCTGGGCGCCGCGTGCTTATTCGGTAAGCCTCCGAATTTACCACTACAGCGAGGAGGTGATTTGATGCTCGTGTTTCGCTTAAACCACCGGGAGACTCCTAGATGAGCCTAGCAGGTAAGACTATTTTTATAACGGACGCGAGCCGCGGTATCGGACTCGCGATCGCGAAGCGAGCCGCGGCTGACGGCGCAAATGTGGCGATAGCGGCCAAAACGACAGAGCCACATCCGAAACTACCGGGAACCATTTATACCGCTGCACAAGAGATTGAAGAAAGCGGTGGCAAAGCTCTGCCTTTGATTTGCGATATTCGCTTTGAGGATCAAGTAAAAGCTGCGGTCGAAAAAGCGGCGGATGAATTCGGCGCAATCGATATTTGCATAAACAACGCCAGTGCGATCAGCCCGACGCCGACGCTCGACACGGAGATGAAGCGCTACGACCTTATGAACGAGATCAACACGCGCGGTACATTCCTGACTTCAAAAACCTGTATTCCGTTTTTGAAGAAGGGTGACAATCCCCACATCATGAACCTGGCCCCTCCGCTTGATATGGATGCGAAGTGGTTCGCGCCGCATGTGGCGTACACGATCGCCAAAATGGGAATGAGTCTGTGTACATTAGGTATGAGTAAAGAACTCGCTGCCGACGGAATCGCCGTTAACTCTCTTTGGCCGCTTACAGCGATCGACACAGCCGCAGTTCGGAACGTTTTAGGTGGCGATGCAGTGAGTAAAAGCAGTCGCACGGTAGAGATTATGGCCGACGCCGCTTACGCGATTCTGACCCAGCCTTCGACCGACTGTACCGGAAACTTCTTTATTGACGAAGTTGTTCTAAGGGAGGGCGGAGTTACTGACTTCGATCAGTATGCGGTAGACCCGACTGCGGACCTGTTCAGGGACTTCTTCGTACCGGACGAGATAGCGGAGAGTCTTCCCACCAAGACTCTCACGATTTACTGACACCAGGCTGAGCTTCTGGCGCCCGCCGTTTGAACTCAGTGGCGGCGGAGCTTCCTAACTGTAAAAGCTCGGCGAGAGCGCAGTTGATACAAGCTTGTCTCTGCTCCAGCGGTCGCCTGCCTTATTCGATTCTCTGATAGGTGTTTGAAAAGTCGTCCACTAATACCTGGGCTAGTCCGTTGGAAAGGAGAATGAGGTCTTCGAGCAGAATGCGCGTGTGGTAGCTCCAGCCCGCAGGTAGTTCTAGTCTTTCTTCCAAGTCGATCAGGTCATGAATTTGCAGATTCGGGTCCACGATTTGGCTGAGTGATTGCATAATGTAGCGAGTGCCCTCGGGGTCTTCGAGTTCGTAGATCCTTCGTCCTCGGACGAAGGTATAAATCGTGTCGCGTACCACCTCGCTGATTTCGTAGGGTGCTTGTGTGGTTCCCATGCCGCCGCTGGGCCTAACTACAGCCAGTAAACGCATATCTATGCCGCCGAAGGTCTCGATCGTTCCGGCACCTTCGACCGGTTGCGCGTCCGCCGAATCGGCCGGTTCCAGAACGTCCATAAGAAACGCTCTCGGACCGTTTTTTATTGCGGCCACAGCCATGAATTCTTCGGCTACGGCGGCTTCATCCAAGGCGTCCCATTCCGCTTGCGGGCAGCCGTTGAGACCAAGAGAGTTGTATACCGTTGCTTCGATCACGCCACCCGGCGTCGACACCAGTAATATCTCACAGTAGCGAGCAGCGTAGACCGGTCCTGCTTCCGGGATGGGCGTCGCCTCAATAAATTCAACCAGTTGTGCCGCCAGTTCGCTGCCGACATCTTCCTGAATGAAGTGCCCGGCCTCATAGCGTCGGTGGTCCTGCCCACGCGATCCCGGCACTAAGTTGATCAATCCGTTCTGAACCGCTTCTGACCCCAGGGACAGGTCGAACTCACCAGCGAGCGCCAGAAAAGGGCGGTCGAAACGACCCAGTGCCTGAATGGCGGGTACGGTTTGCTGCTCTATACCGACTAGCATTGAGGGGAATGAGCGGATTGCCCCCCAATAGAGAGGATCTGGGTACGGAGCATCGTAGGCGGCAAGTTCTTCATCACTGAGTTCCCCTGCGGTTCCGATTTGTAGCAGGTCACCGGCAAAAAGATCTGCGGCACTTGCTGCATAGTCGATCCATTCCTGAAAGCCTTGTACCGGGTCTTCCGAGCGATTTGCGAAGAAAGTCTCCGCATCCGGTTGGGCAGAATCGAATTCAAAAACCGGGACAGTGAACGGGTTAGCCCCCGCAGGAAACGCCGGTATGTTGCCGTTAGCGACTATCGCTCTAGCGTACAATTCGGGGTTTTCGCCAACCATGCGCAGGCCGATTAGGCTGCCCCAGTCCTGTACGAAAATCGTGATATCGCTTAGACCAAGCTCGCTCACGAATTGCTGGTTCCATGCGACTTGCTGGTCATAGCTGTGTACTCGTGGGTCCGTTGGCTTATCGGACCGCCCTAAGCCGACGTGATCCGGTGCAATCACACGGAATCCCGCATCGACAAGCACCGGCAGCATTTTTCGGTAAAGGTAAGACCAGCTAGGCTGGCCATGGAGCATGAGTACTACCTGCCCATCTGCAGGCCCCTCGTCAACATAGTGCACGCGCAGGCCTTCGACCTCGACGTAATTCGGCTCGAAAGGGTACGCAGATAGGCCTTCGAAGCAGGCATCGGGGGTTCGAACAAATTCTATCCCTGCTTCTGTCGCACTTATTTCTATATCCTCGACGGGAAGGAAACAGAGCTCTTCCTCTTCGACCGCTACCGGTTCGATGGGGGCCTCCGTTGTGGCGCTACTGCTAGAGTTGTCGCTACAGCCAGTCCCCAAGATTGAGAGCGACGCAGCCAGTACTGTGAATAACATTGGACGGAACACGGTAATTTCCTCGCCTGGGTATGCCATTTAATGTAAAGGCCTGCCGCGTTGGCGAAAAGCTTGCGCTGTATCAACGGGCCGAAATAGCGTTTCAGCGGTACAGGTAAGTTCCCCATTAGGCTGCGGATGCAGCTATGCTTGGTTTTATGCAGTCAAACGCCGGTTCTTCTGACCCGTCTCTGAGCGTGTCGCCACAGGAGTCAGTTAGAGACCTTCCGAATGTCTGGTGGCGCGGTTGGTCTTTGGCAGTGTTCTTTGTCGTGCTGTGGCCTACCTTTAATCTGTTGGTCGTAGCGGCAATTCTTAATCAGTTCGGCTTTTACACGACTGAGCTTATTCAAGCGGTGGCCCTTCGACTCTACTTTGGATTTAGCCTGGCGTACTGTGGGATTTCACTGTTGCAGCGGCTGCTCCCGATGTTTAGAGCCGTCGAGCGATTTTGGCCGCAGTGGCTACTCCACATTGGTGTTTTCGTCACCATTAATCAGTCTTTGGGGCCTGTTCCCGGTCAGCTTGGCCCGTCTGACCCTCCTGGCCCTCTGGTGTTGCCTACCGCCTATATGTTCTTTCAAATCAGTCTTTTCGTAGTTGCGAAAACCCTGCTAGTGCAAAGAGACAGGCATCTGGCGATGGAACTCACACTTCGTCAGGCGCAGATCAACACGCTTCGATCGCAAAGCAATCCACACTTTCTGTTTAACACGCTGAACCTACTCGCTTCGGAAATCGGTCGAAATCCGGCCAGTGCCGAAGAGATGGTCTACGACCTTGCAGACTTGCTCAGAGACAGCATGCGCGCTGCGGAGCGCGAGTTCAGCACCCTGGAAGAGGAGCTAAGATTAGTAAGGCTGTATTTAACTCTGCAAAAAAAGCGCTTTCCCGATCGTTTGGAATACCAAATCAATGCGGAGACAGACAGCCTCCCAGCTAAATTGCCATCACTGCTTCTACAGCCAATCGTGGAGAATGTCGTCAAGCACGTGGTTGCGAAATCGAGTGCAGTGACGCAGTTACGGATAACTAGTTTCCGGAAAGAGGGGAGACTTACTGTTGAGGTAAGAGATAACGGTCCGCCGGTGACGGCGCTGAACAATACCGCGACCGGAGGGTTGCGCATCGTTGAAGAAACCCTTGCTCTTCACTACCTTGGTGAGGCATCTCTACAGCTCCAGTCGGACGTCGAGGGAGCTTGCGTGACGATAGTGCTGCCCGAGCGGCAGGCAGGAACCTAGCTCATGCCGACAGGTGGTCAGGTAAAGCGGGTGCTCATTGTCGACGATGAAGAAGCGGCCCGCTTGCAGCTTCGGCGAGTCATCGAAGGGATGCCGGAGTTAAAAATGGTGGCCGAACTTAGCAATGGCACGCAGGCCATCAAATCCATAGCCGAGTACAAACCGGACATTGTGTTTTTGGATATCGACATGCCGGAGGTCAATGGGTTTGAGGTTGCTTCGAAAACCCAACACCTAATGTACCAGCTAGTGTTTCTTACGGCTCATCATCAATACGCGCTTGAAGCCTTTAATACCCATGCGATTGATTATCTACTGAAACCGGCCCGGCCGTCAGTAATTGAAAAGTGTCTAAGAAAAGTGCTGAGGCAAGAAGTGCTTTCTTTGGAGCGGACTTCTCTGAGTAAGGAGTCAACTGAGTTCGTGCTCAGCGACAGCGGTAACTGCCGGTTCCTCAATACAGACCACGTCCTTTTTATTGAGGGACTCGGACGCTACCGACGTATCCACCTCACGTCGGAGGGCAAGAGCGTCCATCAACGGGAAACTATCCTATCCGATACGACTCTCGAACAGTTCACCGAAACACTTGATGAGGGAGCGTTTATTCGAGTGCATCGCAGCTATTTGGTCAATCTGCCGCAGATAGCTTCCTTACAAACGAAAGGGCGAGGTAGCCATCTCTACCTCGCAGGCCGGAGTTCACCAATCCCGGTGGCACGTTCACGACTTGGTCTTCTGAAGCTTGCGCTAGGCGTCGATCCCTGAGCGAGCAGAACGGCCCGGTTTAATCATTGTTCTCTTTCGCGCGCGCGTTTCTCGGCTTAGATTCCTCTGTTACCCACAACACGGTGTCGAGGCTAGCCTCGTCCACATAAAGGGATTAGGCTTTCTAAAAGTCGTAGGGTTTTTTCCATGAAGTTATCTGTTCGATTCAAAGCTGCTGTCCTAGCGCTGGCCCTATCCAGTCCTATCGTCGCCAACGATGAAGACAAAAATCCGCTGGCGGAGCTTCCCCTCAGACACATCGGTCCGGCGATTACCTCGGGTCGAATCTCCGACTTCGCCTTTCACCCGGAGCACAAGCACAAGTTCTACGTCGCGACCGCATCTGGAAACCTCTTTAAGACAGAGGACAACACGATTAGCTGGCAGGCGCTTTTTGAAGATGAAGTTTCCTACGCTCTCGGCGTGGTAGAACTGGCGCCTTCTGACCCAAAAATCGTTTGGGTCGGCAGCGGCGAAAACAATTCCCAGCGCAGTGTCGCCTACGGAGACGGCGTCTATAAATCGATCGATGGTGGTAAGACTTGGGTCAATGCGGGGTTGAAGGATTCAGGCCATATTTCACAGATTTGGATTCACCCGGAGGATTCAAATCACGTGTTAGTAGCGGCACAGGGACCGCTCTGGAACGAGGGCGGTGACCGGGGCCTCTACCGGACACTCGATGGTGGATCGAGCTGGGATCGAATACTGGAAGTTGATGAACACACCGGGGTTAACGAGTTCGTCGTTGACCCTCGTAACTTCAACAATATCGTAGCGAGTACCTATCAGCGCCGACGCCACGTTTGGGTACTGATCAACGGTGGCCCAGGCAGCGGAATTCATAAAACGACCGACGGCGGGAGTACCTGGACGAAAGTCACCAGCGGCTTACCGCAAGACGACATGGGGCGTATAGGCCTCGCAGGTGCGCCATCGGCGCCCGACGTGGTGTATGCCATCATCGAGGCAAACGACGAGGAAAAAGGCGTCTACCGATCGCTAGATTTTGGCAATAGCTGGGAGAAGCGTTCGTCACATATGGCAACGAGTGCCCAGTACTACAATGAGATCGTCGTCGACCCCCTGGAGCCAAATCGCCTTTACTCTTTGGATACCTTTACCCATAAGTCGGAAGACGGGGGTAAGAGCTTTACGAAGCTTGGGAATAAGTTTCGGCACGTAGATGATCACGCACTTTGGATAGATCCTGACAATACTCAGCATCTATACATCGGCGGTGATGGGGGGATCTACGAGTCCTGGGATCGCGGTGGAAACTGGCGTCATGTCCGCAACTTATCGATCACGCAGTTCTACCGGATTCAGCCCGATAACGCGGAACCTTTCTACAATATTTGCGGGGGAACGCAGGACAACAATTCTCTGTGTGCGCCATCACGCACAACGAATGTACACGGAATCAGCAATGCCGATTGGCGACTGATCCTAGGCGGCGATGGTTATAAACCGCAGTTTGATCCCCGGGATCCGAACATCATTTACACCCAATGGCAGTACGGCAATCTCTATCGCTATGATCGACGCACGCAGCAAAGGGTGTCGATAACCCCGCATCCGGAAAAGGGCGAGCCAGCCTACAAATGGAACTGGAGTACACCGGTACTCATGAGTCCACACAACCCTGAACGACTCTACTATGCGGCGGAGTACCTATTTCGTTCGGATGATAGGGGAGATAGCTGGCGCAAGGTGAGCGGAGATTTGACTCGCGGTGTGGATCGAAACACTTTGGAAGTCATGGGCCGAGTTTGGAGTGT
>JBCBZV010000013.1:0-51801 GCA_039815155.1 Pseudomonadota bacterium | reverse complement strand
CAAACGAACTCAATAGAATCAATGAGTCACTTGTTGTGTCTGAATAGTTACTACAACACTATCCCAACAAGTGCCCACACTTCTGTCTTCATCTGACTGTTAAACAACTCCCCAAAACGTGAAGTTCGGGGATAACCGCTAACCAGGCCGGTCAGCGGAGGCGCGCATTATACGCATGCGCCTCCATCACACAAGCACTTTTGAAATGTAAATATGGCTTAGTTTTCAGATGATCCAGGGGGAGGTGTTTTTCCGGGTCTGCGGATCATTTCTAAGGGGCCGGAAACTGCATAGATGAGCGACGCCAGCAGCAGAATCTTGGGTGGGTCAACGGTGACCAAGCCGAACCCGAGTACAATCAAGAAGATCACTACAAACGGCACACGTCCTTGCAAATCGAAGCCTTTGAAACTGTGATAGGGCACATTCGCCACCATCAAGATGGCGACCACAGATGTCAGCAGAGCGACGCCAGCGGCAAGCTCCGAAGGCAGTGCCGCACCCACCCATCCCTGGTCCTGACAGACCCAAACGGTACAAGCCATAATGCAGGCGGCGGCAGGACTCGCCAGCCCCATAAAGTAATTGGGGTCGACTACACCAACCTGTGTGTTGAACCGAGCCAGTCTAAGCGCAGCGCAAGCAACAAAAATGAACGCTGCACTCCAGCCTACCTTGCCAAGATCTCCCAGAGCCCAACTGAAGGTAACTAGCGCAGGAGCGACTCCGAAAGACACCATATCGGCTAGGCTGTCGTATTCGGCGCCGAACTTGCTCGAGGTATTTGTAAGTCGCGCGATGCGGCCGTCGAGGCCATCGAATACTAAGGCGAAGAGAATCGCTATCGGCGCGGTCTCAAAATCACCGCGCATGGCTGCCACCACGGCATAGAAGCCACAGAAAAGGGCTCCGGTAGTAAATAGATTTGGAAGAAGATACACGCCCTGACGACGGACCGTCTTGCCGTCTTCGGAGACTTCTTCTTCGTGGTCATCAATCAGCGTATCGATACTATTGACCGCGTGGCCGGCTGCATCGCTAAGACTCTCAAAGGTGCGGACGCTTAGCGGTGACTCAGCGTCCGGACTCGCGCTAGCTTCGTTGCGACCAAGGTCCTCTAGCTCCTTTGGTTCCTGCTCAGAGGCTCCCGACTCGCCCGCAGCAAGGCCGGCATCTGAGGACGCTGGGGCTATCGAATCCTGATCGCTATCGTCGCTTTTATTCTGACTCATGATCGACTCTGTGCCGGCCTAGAAGGCTGTATGACCTGAATGAGACCCTATTGTAAACAAGGCTTCGTCCACTTTGGTGTGCGTATTTAACGGCTCTTTAAACACACTGCCATTGATTGGTGGTAGACAAATAAGCGCCCTATGCTAATGAGCGTCTCGTTTCATTTCACTGGCTACTTGCCATAGCCCCTCAATGACAGGATCGCCGAGCCGACCTTTGCGCACACAGATACCGACATCGAGCTTTGGTATTCGAGAGCCTAGGTCCAGGACCTGAAGCGAGTCCGCACTAGCACTGGCTTCAACAACAAGTTGCGGTACCACTCCTACGCCTAGACCTAGGGATACCATCGCTGCTATAGCCTCATGGCCCGCAACACGCGCGTAAACGCTTACCGACTCGTCGTACTCTTCCTCAAGCCAAGCATCAATGAGTCTCCGACTTACGCCTCGCTCAGGAAGAATCCAGGGAGCACCTTGCAGTGATTTGCTAAACTGCTCCTTGCTAAAAGTCGGACGATCTGACCAAAACTCTGATGAGTCTGGTGGCAAACACAGATGCAGTTTAGAGGTGGTGATTGATTGGAACGACAACTGAGGCGCTAAGTTGTTCGGTAGGGCGATCACGGCCGCATCCGCATCTCCTTTCAATACGTGATCGATACCATCGGCCTGATCTCCGGTCTGTAACAGCACTCGCACACCAGGGTATGCGCTTCTATAAGCGGTCAGCAGCGGAGATAGGAGACGATGGGTTGCCGTTACCGAACAGTAAAGGCGAACGTCGCCTTGTAATTCCATTCCCGGCTGTACCGAATGCTTTAAAGCCCTCCAGTCTGTGAGCATTTGTTCCGCCATCGGCCTAAGGCGCGCGGCCGATGCGGTTGGCCGCATACCTCTTCGGTCGCGATCAAACAGCGTGCGGCCAAGCTCTTGTTCCAAACGCGAAACGGATCGGCTGACCGCAGAAACGCTCATATGACGCTCCTTGGCAGATTGGGTGTAGCTCAAAGAACGATACACGGAAAGGAAAACTTCTAGGGCTCGATCATCCATTTTGCAGTTTCTGCAATACTGTTTTCTAAATATAGCGTTTTCCGCAATTAGTTTCTTGGCATAAAATCCGGCGGTTTTCGCAAATACTTGGAGGCCACGATGGGTCAAAACTACTTCAATACACTTCCTTTAAGACGCCAGCTGGAGCAGCTGGGTAAATGCCGTTTTATGGATTCCGCTGAATTCGTCGGCGGCGTTGATATTCTGCGAGATAAGAAAATCGTCATCGTAGGCTGTGGTTCCCAGGGACTGAACCAGGGGCTCAACCTTAGAGACAGCGGTCTTGATGTGGCCTACGCACTTCGCGCCGAGGCGATCGCGGAACAACGCCAGTCATGGAAAAACGCCACGGAAAACGGCTTTGCGGCTGGAACTTACGAAGAACTCATACCGACAGCAGATGTGGTCATGAATTTGACCCCAGACAAACAACACACCGCTGTGGTTGGTGCGGTTATGCCACTAATGAAGCAAGGTGCCTGCCTGGACTATGCGCACGGATTCAACCTAGTTGAGGAAGGCATGCAGATCCGTGACGACATCACCGTCGTTATGATGTGCCCAAAGTGCCCTGGCACAGAGGTCCGGGAAGAATACAAGCGGGGATTCGGTGTACCGACTCTGATCGCAGTGCATACAGAAAATGATCCGAACGGGAACGGTTTAGAAATTGCTAAGGCGCTGGCCTCGGGGACAGGCGGCGATCGCGCGGGTGTTCTCGAATCATCACCCATCGCAGAGGTGAAATCGGACCTGATGGGCGAACAAACGATTCTTTGCGGCATGCTGCAAACCGGCGCAATTCTTAGCTTCGACAAAATGGTCGAGAAAGGTATCGACCCGGGTTATGCATCTAAGCTAATTCAGTACGGATGGGAAACGGTTACCGAAGCGCTTAAGCACGGTGGCATCACTAACATGATGGATCGGCTGAGCAACCCCGCTAAGCTGCGTGCTTTTTATCTGGCAGAGGAACTCAAAAAGATCATGGGGCCGCTGTATCAGAAACACCAGGATGACATCATGAACGGCGATTTCTCACACACGATGATGGAAGACTGGGCAAACGATGATGCAAACCTTCTGTCCTGGCGCGCTGCAACCCAAGATACGGCCTTTGAGAAAGCGCCGAGCACGGATCAAGACATTCCGGAGCAGGAATACTTCGACCACGGCATTTTACTTATCGCTATGTGCAAAGCGGGCGTTGAGCTGGCCTTCGAGGTGATGGTCTCAGCGGGCATTAAAGAAGAATCAGCCTACTATGAGTCTCTACATGAAACCCCGTTGATCGCCAACACGATAGCCCGTAAAAAGCTGTATGAAATGAACGTGGTGATTTCAGACACGGCCGAGTACGGCTGCTACCTATTCGATCACGCCTGCCGCCCCCTGTTGGCGGACTTTATGGCCGACATCGAAACTGATGTCATCGGTTCAGGAATGGGTGGCGATGCAACGGTCGACAACCAAGAACTCATCCGGGTGAATGAGGCGATTCGCTCCCACCCAGTAGAAGTCGTTGGCCAAACCTTGCGTGGTTACATGACTGCGATGACAAGTATCGTTTAGAAGGTAGCGGTAATGGCTGAGGTCCACGCGAGAGTTGAGTAAGCTTTCCGCCGACCGCCAATAGGCGTCATCCCTGATAGGCTAGGTGGCGGCCATCCATGGTCGCCACTACAAATCCCGCTGACTTGCTTGCGAGAGACTGCTAAAAGCAATCCTTCAGAAGCTATATCTGAAGTCCACACCATAGCTTCGCAACGCTGAAGGGTGGATAAAGGAACCGCCGAACTCCGGCGCTGGAATCACCTCCTGCAGATACTGCTCATCCGTTAGGTTGCGGCCCCAGGCAGTAACGGACCAATTTTCTGCTTCTACACCAATACGCAAGTCAAGAAGACTAAAGTCATCCCGTGCCGACTGAGAGAAATCCTGATTGAATCCCGGTCCAAAGAACGCATTCCAGATAGTTGGGGTCTGTTCACCCTGAAGCGTGTGGAACCACATCTCGCCGGTATATTGCCAATCCAGACGGCTGACCAGCTCGAGTCCGTCTGCTAGAGGGAAGGTCAGTTCTGCACCAAGATTGCCGGTCGTTTCCGGAGCTTGAGGAACATCATTACCCTCCGAAAGCGGGCGATTCCGGTTCTCCTCGATTTCCGAATCCATCAAGCCGATACCACCGTAGAGCGTCAGGTTTTCAGTGGCGACGAAGGTGAAGTCCGCCTCAATTCCCTGGATGTACAGCTCATCGATCGTGGTAACCGTTCGCAAGATGCCAAATGGACCCGCGAAGAACTCAAAGAACTGGTTGTCTTCAACGTCAGTGCGGAAGGCGGCCGCGTTGAAGCGGAGACGCTGATCCATCCAGGTTGATTTGAAGCCAAGTTCAAACGCAGTCGAGATCTCCTTATCGTAATCGTCAGTCACACCCAGCTGCGCATCAACCACCTCTCCGGGACCGCCAAAACCGGCGTTAAACCAGAAATTAAGCAGATCCTCCGTGCCAATCGCATTGAAGCCCCCACTGCGGAAACCAACTCCATAGCTCGCGTAGACCGTCATATCGTCTGTCGGTGTCCAGCTCCACGTTACTTTGGGCTGAAACTGGCTGAAGGTACGGGACCGATCAGGGATTCCATTTGGATTTGTACCAAAGGCTGGGTTGATTGGCAGCGGTGCTCCGGTTACCGGATCAAGCAGGTTTACATTGAGACCAGAGTTGGTGACGTTCGGTACTTGGTTTTCTACATCACGCTCTTCCCGGTCGTAGCGCAGAGCCAGAGAAAGCTCCATGTCGCTGGCAATGTCGAACTCTAACTGACCGTAGGCCGCGTAAACGGTGGTATCGAACACATCCCAGAACAGAAGGTCAGTAGGGTTTGGTCCGGTTGGATCCACGTAGGGCTGCCGCAAAAAGCCCTGACCTTGATCTGCACCGTAAGACACCAGCGATTCGCGCTCGATGTCCGCAAAGTACACGCCCGCAATCCAGCGCAAGCCCTCATCCTCGGAAGACACTAGCCTCGCATCAATACTGAAATCTTCCTGATTACGTTCTTGATACTGATAGCCATCGCAAGTTAACGGATTATACGGTCCATAAACCCCTTGGAAGTCGGCTCCTGGTGGCAAAATTCCGAAAGGATTGAAAGGTTCGCCGAAGAGATCCGGTCGGGTAAAACTGTTCAGCTCCGCACGCCCCGCTTGGCAAGAAGGCGTTAACTCGTAGCCATAGAAAGTCGCGGCGGTTCCATCCGAGAGTAAGTACTCTTCCAGATCGTTGTAGGCGATATTCGCCACCAAGTCGGCGAAGCCGAGAGCCCAGTCCGCCTTAACGGCAAAATCCAGAGTCTCCTGTTCGTTCTCTCCCGGCGTGTTAAAAATAAAGCGGAAGTCAACGGTATTCGGATCCTGGTTGTAGTTAGGCGCACCAAAGGCATCAACAAAAGCGGGAATAGCGAACGCCGCATTGAAGTTAATAGCGCCGCCTGCTACTTCCGAATAGCCGCCTCGAAAGTCCAGAGTAAGATCGTCGTTCACGATCCACTTAAGGCGGCCGCGGACACTGGTGTCCTCTAGGTAATCGACGACATTATCCTGATCCGTGAAGATGTTTTCGTAAAAGCCGTCCGTCTCTCGCGTACTGACCGCTATGCGTCCCAACAACTTGTCCTTAACGATTGGTCCACTCAGCATCCCGTTTACCCGGTAAGTACCAACGTTTCCGACGGAGGCGCCGATGCGGCCCTCGAACTCATTGCTAGGCTCCTTTGTGGTCACCAGGATCGCACCAGCAACGGCGTTTCGACCATAAAGCGCGCCCTGGGGTCCTTTCAAAACCTCGATTTGCTGTACGTCAAAGAGCTCTTCGTTAAAGCTGTTTGGATTGGTGCTCAACACACCGTCGACCACGTAGGCGAAAGTAGATTCTGCATCTCGCGTTGAAACGATTCCTCTGATACTCAGCTGCGTGTCACCAACGTTCGCCGTATCAACCAAGGTCACGTTGGGTATTAGGCCGACGTAGTCCGCTGCACGCTCGATCCCAGCACGCTGAATTGCCTGATCGTCAATTACGGAAATTGCGATGGGCACTTCTTGAAGGTTTTCACTACGTTTTCGAGCAATTACCACGACTTCCTCAATTGAAAGCCCCTCAGTTTGCGCCAAAACAGAGGAGGTGATTGGGGCCGTAACGGTGGCCGCGAGCGCAACTGCTAGTGTCTTTTTAAGGTGCATCATCGAAGATCTCCTTCGCGTTTTTGGGATTTGATTTGAACTTGACCAGGCCAAGCTCAACTTTTTTATCTAAGAGTGTTCTAACAAGCTGGGGCCATGACCCTCGTTCAGAGACTCAATGTGCTTGAGACGACGCCACAACGTGGTTTGACTGATACCTAGTTCTCGACAGACAGCAGACTTGTCACCATTGAACTGGCGCATCGCTCCGGTGATTGCGCGGAGCTCCTGCTCTTGCAGCAGACCAGCAACGTCCGCAGTATCAGCCAGGGAGTGCCCGAGCTCCGGCAGAACTTCAGCAACATCCAAATCACCCAGAGCACTTCCGGAGGCAAGATTGACGATGAGCCGCTCACAGAAATTCTGCAGTTCACGAACATTTCCCGGCCATCGGTAGTATTCAAAGTCCTTGCCGATACAGTCATAAGTAGAAGACGGATCGCAGGGCACTTGATAGCTAGCGGCGTACATGCGCAGGTAGTGCTCTGTAAGGGCACGAATATCAGTCGGTCGCGCGCGAAGAGGCGGCACTTCTAATCGAAAAACATTGAGACGATAATAAAGATCGTCGCGGAAATGCTTACTACCTACGGCCTGCTCAAGATCCGTGTTGGTGGCTGCTATAACTTTGAAGTTCAGCGGTATTTCCCTAGTAGACCCTACCGGTCGCACACATTTTTCTTGAAGGACTCTCAGCAGCTTTACCTGTTGATCAAGAGGCATCTCACCAATTTCATCCAGGTAGAGGACACCACCGTTGGCTCGTGCCACGAGTCCTTCACGACCACCACGGCGTGAGCTCGTAAAGGCGCCGTCGACGTAACCAAACAGCTCGCTTTCGAATAGCTCGCTGGGGATTCCGCCGCAGTTAACCGCTACAAGGTTGCCATTGTGAAACTCGGACTCGCGGTGTATTTCCCGTGCGATATGCTCCTTACCGGTACCACTCTCCCCTTGCAACAAAACGGCCGCGCTTCCTCTAGCGTAGGTCTTTGCCAGCTGAGCGACGCGGGTCATTTGCGGGGAATAGACAACAAACTGACGAGATTGCGCACCCTCGCCAGGGGCACGCCTATTCCTATTAAGTTGATGCGAGCGCGAGCGCTGTAGCGCTTTTTCTATCAGCGCGCGAGCCGAGTCTTTGCTGTAAATCAAACAAGTAGGAAGGCCTCGCTCTTTTGCCAGATGGCAAATGTAGCTCGGTCCCACCACTACATCTGGAGCCTCGCTAGCGATCGCCGCGTAGAGCTTCTCCGCAGCCTCATCCGTCGTGGCATAGGTATCGTGTCGAATTGTGGCGGAGGACAAAGCCGGCAGCGCATCGAAGAGGCGAGATGAAAGAGAATTGAGTCCCGTGAAGGTGAACAGATGCACTCGTTCCCCAATTCGTCGAGCACGAGCAATGGCCTCAATCAAATCCGTTTCTGTTACCGGTTGAGCGATGACTGGCAGAGACAGCGCTTTTTCAAGATACACAGCATTGGAGCCGGCACTGGCGACGACGTCCGGTTGGTGACGATGGACTAGAGCTTCGTAGTCGATACTGCGCGACGCGACAGACTCCTCGATGATGACTTCTGCGTCTTGCTCAAACTCGGGTAGCACCGAGTTGATCAACTCGCTGAACTGGCGGTAGCCTATAAGCAGAATGCGTGCTTTTGCGGTCACGCCGAGAGCGCCCCTGGGTGCTTTTCTAGCTGTCCTAAGACATCTGCTACGGAAACCACATCAGCATATTTTGCGTGCATGTCGTGGAGATTTGCGTCGTGCGCAGCAGAGTTTCGATCACCCACAGCTTCTCGAGGAACCCAAACGGGATAGTCGTGCTGCAGCGCATCGACGACAGACGCGCGTATACAACCGCTGGTCGTTAGCCCGACCACAATGAGCGAGTCCACGTGCCTCTCAAGGAGCTGGGCCGCCAAATCCGTACGGAAGAATGCACTGGCATACTGCTTTTCAATGATTGGCTCGTGAGGTCGAGGCTTGAGTCGCTCATCGACTTCTACCGCCCATGATCCAGCGTTGAGCATATTCAGTGCAGGAAGACGGGTGCGAAAAACCGGCGCCTCTTTTGTATTCGTGTAGACCACGGTGGTAAAGAGCACCGGGAAACCGCGCAAACGAAACGCCGTCAGTAATTGCGCGCAGACATTTACCACGGTGCTGCACTCGGTTCCCAGCGGGCTCTTGGGATCAGTGAACGCATTGATCGTGTCGATCAATAGTAGTCCTGGAGTATCACCCAGATGCAGAGCTTTGCGTTCAAGGTCAGCCATACGGATTCCTCGCTTGGCCTAAGCCGAAGCCCCAAGGCTGTTGAACTCGGGTGTCACAGGTGGATCTAGTTTAGTCTCTTCAAGACAACGTGCTTTGATATCTTCGAGGCTGCCACCACGATTAAACAGCTCCGCTTCTTGCGGTCGATCCGCACGCATTTGCTGCCGCAGCTCTTCGGTCGCGGCTAGATCGACAGAACCGGTAGAATTCAAAACAACGCCATAGCGGCGAGCCCCATCGATACTTACCAAACGACGCGCCACATCTTGGCGGACTAACTCTGGATCCCGTTCCAAGGGATCACCCCAACCACCGCCACCCCAGGTGTTGAAGTACAGCAAATCGCCGGTCGAAACCTTCACGCCTTCAATTTTTGAGGGCAGCCATTCCTCGCTGCCATCGGTGCGCACGATCCTCTTAGTGGAGCGCAAACCGGTTTCTCCCCCAAGGACGCCCCAAGGAAAGGTAAGCCAGCGTTCGTCGTGAATCCCCACGTGCCCGTCCGCGAGAAAACGATAAGCTACCGACAAGCCGTTTCCACCCCGGTGCAGGCCCGCACCACCGGAATCACAAATCGTTTCATACCGTTCGATGCGCAGCGGAAAATAGGACTCGATGAATTCGTTAGGTACGTTGGTGAAACTTGGCCAGAGGGAGTGCCCATCCGGTCCGTCGCCGACGGGCCGTCCGGGGATACCACCAAAGCCGATCTGGAACAGCTGAAACCATTCGCCGCCCTTACCCGGTCGATGGTCGTAACCAGAAAAAAATAGGTGCGGCGAGTCGGAGAAGCCCGCAGCGTTCAACATCTGCTCGGGAGCACCCATGCCGAGGAGCGCGCCCAACAGATCGAAGATTCGGCCAAGGGCGTGAGTGCGTCCAGACAAGGCGGCAGGAAACTTCGGCTTGAGCAGCGTTCCCTCGGGAATTCGCACATCCACAAGATCGTAAAAGCCATCGTTAAAAACGATTTGCGGATCGACCACATTGATCGTGAAGGAACCGAAGAACATCTTGAACATGTCTTCATTGAGATAGAAATTCACTGAGCTCTGCGCCTGCGGGTCCGTACCCGCAAAATCAAAAATCGCACGGGAACCCTCTCGCCATAGACGGCATTTAATCCGGTAGGGCCCCATACCCATTCCGTCGTCGCAAAGATAGTCCTCAAATTCGCGAGGCTCTTCCGGGATGAACATTTCAATAATGTGTTTCATCGCGGCGTGGTTGCGCTCGAGCATGACCGCCATGGTTGAAGTCAGGACTTCATCCCCAAATCGCTCCGCTATTTCTACACAGCGCTTGGCAGCTGTGTTGCAGGCGGCCACCAGCGCATTTAGATCGAAACGGTTCCATTGGGGTGTTCGCACATTGTGGAGAATGAGCTCAAGCAGGTCGCTTCGTAGCTCGCCCTGCTTGTAGAGCTTGATCGGTGGAATACGAATCCCTTCCTGGTAAATCGTAGTGGCTTCGATCGGGATTGAACCGGGTACCATGCCGCCGTTATCGGACATGTGGCCGAACATCGCAGACCAAGCCAGGTGTCTGCCTTCCTTAAAGATTGGCACGAGTACGACCCAGTCCGGTAGGTGGGAAACCGCCGCATTACACATGTACGGGTCGTTGGTCAGGATTACGTCGCCCTCTTCGATCTCTTCGTCGTAGGCGGCCAAAAAAGGGCCGATGAAAGAGCCGAATTGGCCCACGATCATTTTCCCATCGCGGTTGGCGATCATGGGAAAGCAATCACCCTGCTCCCGTATCCCCGGTGACATAGCAGTCCGAAACAGTACCGCATCCATTTCTTCGCGCGCGTTGCGAAGCGCGTTTTCGATAATATCGACGGTCACGCCATCAACAGTTACCCGGCTAAGTGGTGTGCTGTTGGTCTCTTTAATCGTGGCAGCCATGACTCACCTTACGAGTTGGGATTGAGAAGCAGATTGCCGACGGAATCGACCGTGGCGTGATGCTCGGGGAGCACAAGAGTCGTCGAGTCCATCTCGACTATGACGCAAGGGCCTTCTATATGAGCACCGGCGCCGAGCGCGCCGCGATCGTAGATTGGTGCCTCGTGCCAACTCCCGTTGAAAAAAATCCGGCTGTCGTGAATCTTGGAAAGCTCCGCACCGGGCTCTTGTTCGCCTATCGCTTGCTCCGCCATGGCTCGGGCTGCCGCCTTCACGACCGCGCGAATCATCAGAATCTCGTGACCATCCCCAAGCTTGAAGGTAAACAACTGTTCGTGTTCCGCGTCGAAAGCCTCGGTCAGCAAAGCAACGCCCTTTTCGGCCAAGTCCTGCTCACTGAAATCCACGGTAATTTGGAAGGCCTGACCCACGTAGCGCAGGTCCGCCTGGTAACCGACCTCTAGCTGATCGGCAGCAATACCATCCGCGAGAAGCGATTCAGATGCCCGGTCGCGCAAGGTATGCAGATCGGTAAGCAGTTTTTGATCACTCAGAGCTTCCGCCATGGTGAGATAGGTACGCGCCGCCTCGTCTTGTACCTGTGTCGTAGCATCGCCATAAGCGCAAAGAACACCAGGACCCGGCGGGACGATCACCGGCCAAGCCTCCGTCAGCATTCCAAGCGCGTTAGCATGCAGAGGACCTGCACCGCCAAACCCTACTAAGGCGAAGTCTCGCGGATCGTAACCCTGTTCGACGGATACTAGGCGCAGGGCCCCAAACATCGACTCGTTTACGATCTTGATGATGCCTTCAGCGGCGGCCATGAGATCAATGCCTATCGCATCGGCCACTTTTTGTACGGCCCGTTCGGAGGCTTCCCGGTTGATTTCCATCTTGCCGCCAAGCTGTACGTCCGAGGGTAGATAGCCCAAAACAACGTTCGCGTCGCAGACGGTGGGTGCATCCCCACCCTTCATGTAGCAAGCGGGCCCAGGAACGGCACCCGCGGATTCCGGGCCTACGCGCAAGGCCTTGGTCAACTCGGGTACAAAAGCAATTGAACCGCCCCCGGCACCAACGGTGCGTACGTCAACGGATGGCGCTCGTACTCGAACGTCTCCAACGAAAGTCTCTCGCCTTACTCTTGCTCTCGCATCTTGAATGAGTGCGACGTCGGTGGAAGTTCCACCCATGTCGAACGTTAGGATGTTCCGATGACCGGATCGCTCACAAAAATAGATCGCGCCAGCGACGCCGCCGGCAGGTCCGCTCATCAACAAATTCACCGGCGACTCGGCCGCGGCACGCGCTGAAGCCAGGCCCCCATCAGAGCGCAGTATCGACAGCTGTGATTGCTTACCAAGACGCTCAACGAGTGCGCCCTGAAGGTTGCTGACATAGCGAGATACCTCGGGTCGAACGTAAGAGTTGACGACGGTGGTCTCCGTACGTTCGTACTCCTGCATCTCGGGCACAACGTCACTGGATACCGAGACTGGTGTATCACCAAAAATTTCTTTTGCGATCTCGGCGACCCGTCGCTCGTGATCTGCATTGATGTAGGCGTTGATAAGGCAAATAGTCAGCGCTTCAACTTCACCCTTGGCGTGTAGGGCGCTCAATTCAGCCCGAAGCTGCTCTTCGTCGAGGGCAGTCACAACGCCGCCATCCGCGCCCACTCGCTCGACAGCCCCGATCGTAAGTTCAAGCGGTGCGAGCAGCGGGCTCTTAACGTAGCTGACCCAGCCGCCCAACCCACCAGGGCAATAGGATCTAGCGACTTGTAAGGTGTCCTCGTAGCCCGCAGTGGTAACTAGGCCAACCTTGGCTCCCTTTCGAGTAAGAACCGCGTTGGTAGCGACCGTCGTACCGTGCATGACCAGCTCTATCTCACTCGCGTTCACGCCCGTTTCAGAGCAAATTCGCTCAATGCCATTGAGCACGCCGAGGGAGGAGTCTTCCGGAGTGGAAGGCACTTTCGCGGTGTACGTCTCACCGGATTCCTCGTTGAGCAAAAGGAAATCGGTAAAGGTGCCACCCACATCTACTCCTAAGCGGTATTTCATTGGGTTGAATCTCCTAACTTGCGAACCGGAAGCTCGCGACCGGCAATTACCGTTGTATTCATACTAGGCGGCTCGCTGCTTCAACCAGCCGAAGGCGCGTCCGCCCAATTCGCTATCGAGTAGTTGGGCGACCATTTCGACGACCGTCAGCAAACGATCAATGTCCACCCCTGTTCGATAGCCCAGTTGCTCGCACAGCATCACAACGTCTTCCGTAGCGACATTTCCCTTGGTACCGGGAGCAAAGGGGCAGCCACCCAAACCACCGACTGCAGCGTCAAATCGGCGAACACCCGCTTCAAGCGCGGCGTAGACATTCGCGAGCCCTAGGGCCCGCGTATCGTGAAAGTGGCAAGCAAGCCGGGGTGCGCCATGATTGTCGACCAGCCTTTCCATCAGAGACCGCACCTGTTTCGGGTTGGCGGCACCGATCGTATCCGCGACTACTAGCTCGCGGGCCCCTGCCGCCATCAAGCGCGCAGCTAGATCAACCACCCGATCAGGGTCGACCAGTCCCTCGAAGGGACACTCAAAGGCCACCGCAAGATAAGCTTGGACCTGAGCGCCCTCCCGACTTCCTCGAGTAATAATGTCCTCGGCCACTTCCATGACCTGCGACAAGCTCATACGGATGTTCTTTTCGTTCATGGTTTCGGTGACGGAAACCACCACTGCGACCACATCTACCCCGGACTGCCGCGCCAGTTCATAGCCCTTCATGTTTGGTATCAGCGCGGATACCTCTGCCCCCATCGGGACCTGCAAGGCTTGTGCTAAAGCATCGGTAGCGGCCATTTGTGGTACCGCGATTGGAGACACAAAACTCCCAATCTCAATATTGGTAAGCCCCGCGGCGAACAGCGCTTGAATCAGCCCACCGCGCTGCTGCGGCGAGAGAACCGTCGGCTGGCTCTGTAGGCCATCCCGGGGGCCAACTTCATTGATGATGATGTCGTTCAAGAAACCACCTTTTGAGCTTGCAGCGCTTGGATATCCTCTGAGCTATATTTCAGCAGGCCACTCAGCACTTCTTCTGTATGAGCGCCTAGCTCTGGTGCAGGCTGAAACTCCTCACCCGGTGTACGTGACATCTTTATGGGATTGCCCGGCCCCTTCGTGCTAGCACCGGCTGGATGATGTAGGTCGACGACCATGTTTCGCGACAGAACCTGCTCATCCGCTAAAGCCTCATCTATGCGGTTCACCCGGGCGCAAGGAATACGTTTCTGTTCAAGGAGCTGGAGCCAATGCTCTGAATCCGCTGAGCTGAAAATTTCGCTCAGGCGACCATCGATAAAGGATTTGTCTGCGAGACGTGCCGGTTGCGTTGCGTATTTGGGATCACGGAATGCGGGTTCATCCACTACCTCGAGAAGGTTCTCCCAGAAGCCATCAAAAATAACCGCGACGATGATGTGTCCGTTGGCCGTTGGGTAGCTGTTGTAGGGCACGTGAACAAAGTGGCTGTTTCCGATCGGTTCGGGTACCTCTCCCGAGAGAAAGTGCATTGTTGCCATGTAATTGAGCATCGAGATCTGACAGTCAAGCATCGAGATGTCGATGTATTGCCCTTCGCCGCTTTTCTCGCGCTCGTACAGGGCCGCTAAGATGCCCATGACCGCGAACATCCCTCCACCAAGATCGCCGATAGGGATACCAGCTCGGGTTGGTTGCGATCCATCCTGCCCGGTAATGGACATACCACCACCGAGAGCCTGAACGACTTGATCAAAAGCTGGACGCTGAAAGTTAGGGCCATCGGCACCGAAGCCGGACACAGAACAGGAGATGATCCGAGGGTTAATCGCTTTGAGCGTGTCGTAGTCGATGCCAAGTTTCCCCACGACGCCCGCACTGAAATTCTCTAGGACCACGTCGCATTCTTTGACCAAGTCAAAAAATACCTTCTTTCCCGCCTCGTTCTTTAGATCGATCGAAATGCTTTTCTTATTACGATTGAGAGTCACAAAATAGGCACCGAATCCATCGATCGAATTCTTTGGATCAGCGGCGAGTAGCTTGCGTGTTCCCTCACCGGTGAGCGGCTCAACTTTGATCGTCTCCGCTCCGAGGTCGGCGAGAATCATGCCTCCGTAGGGCCCTGACAACATGTGCGTCAGATCGAGAATTCGAACTCCCTCTAGGGCGCGAGGCATCCACTGTCTCCAATTAGCGGCTTTGCAAACTGGCCGCACGACTAATCAGTAAAAGAGATTTTCTCGACCGTTAGCGCAAGTTTCAGACCAGCTTGCTTGGTAGCGGGTCATTTATCTGCTTAAGCGATATAAATCAGTCACTTAGCTTTTCCGTGCGTAGAGGTCGGTATTTTTTAACTTATCGTTAGCAAGGAAAATACGTTCAATTCGAAATACTGGTTTCAATTTGAAATAAATCGAGGAAAACAAGCGGTCGCGGGTACGTATGCCTAGTCGCGTCGGTCGTATAGCAGCGAGTTCAGGAATGCAGAAAAGCGCATCGCCGGCCTAACTGGACAGGCGAAATGGGAAGGAAATCTGTAGAAAACGAATTTTGATCGAATAACGCCGGAGGCCTAGGGAAGCCCCCGTTTAGAGGTAATGCGATACGTTCTGCGCCGACCGGATGGAGTGAGGCCCGCCAGCGCACTGTGTCAGCAGGCGCTGAGTAAAGATATACAACTCGCGAGACCGCGCGTGCGGATTAGGGACGAAGCACCTTCTCCCCTCTAGAAATACCAGCCACTCCGGATCGCACCACTTCCATTATGTCCGCTTCGGGAATCGCGGCGACAAAAGAATCTAGCTTATCCGTCGTTCCGGCCAGCTGGATCGTATATACCCGCGGGCCCACATCGACAATCTGGCCTCGGAAAATATCCGTGGTTCGCTTGATCTCCTCGCGCTGCGTTCCGTCAGCGCGCACCTTGATTAGCATGAGATCCCGCTCAACGTGGGCTCCTTCCGAGAGATCCACCAATTTGACGACGTCTATCAGCCGATTGAGGTGCTTTGTAATCTGCTCTATGTGCTTGTCGTCGCCTACCGTCGTAAGAGTGAGTCTAGAGAGCGTTGGGTCTTCGGTCGCGGCAACGTTTAGCGTCTCGATGTTGTAGCCCCGTTGCGAAAATAAGCCAACTACGCGCGATAAGGCGCCTGGTTCGTTTTCCATCAGTATAGAAATGATTCGACGCACGACTCAGCTCCTTTCATTCTTGTTGAGCCACATGTCTTTCATCGATCCATTGGGCGCCACGTGCATGGGATACACGTGCTCCATTGGGTCGATAAAGATGTCGAGAAATACCAGCTTGTCTTTGAGAGCAAACGCTTCTTCCATCTTTGCGTCCAGATCCGCACGCTCTCGAACTTCGAAACCAACATGGCCGTAAGCTTCCGTGAGCTTTATGAAATCAGGGAGTGAGTCTTCATAGGTGCTCATTGCATAGCGGCCTTCGTACTGCATGTCTTGCCACTGCTTGACCATGCCTAGATAGTTGTTGCGCAGATTGATGATTTTCACTGGCGTGTTGTACTGGAGACAGGTAGACAATTCCTGAATGTTCATCTGGATACTGCCTTCGCCGGTCACGCAAGCGACTTCGTCATCGGGAAAGGCCAGCTTCACTCCCATCGCCGATGGTAGACCGAAGCCCATCGTGCCCAAGCCGCCGGAGTTGATCCAGCGCCGAGGCAGATCGAACCGATAGTATTGCGCGGCAAACATCTGATGCTGACCAACGTCTGAGGTAACGAAGGCCTTACCTTCGGTGACCCGGTGAAGACTCTCAATTACCTCTTGCGGCATGATGTGCTCGCTTTCCGCATAGCGCCTGCCCGTCCAAAGACCGTGCTCATCGCGCCACTGATTAATCTGTGCCCACCACTTTTCGAGTGCAGCCCGGTCAGGAGCGGGTTCTGACGCGCCTTCCTTTGCTGTCACCAACGCCGCTTGTAGATCTTTCAGTACAGAAGTCACTGGACCAACAATCGGAATATCAGCCGACACCGTCTTCGAAATTGCCGCCGGATCAATATCGATGTGGATAATTTTTGCACTGGGACAGAACTTACTTACGGTGTTAGTGACACGATCATCAAAGCGTGCTCCCACCGCCAAGATCACGTCCGCATGATGCATGGCCATGTTGGCTTCATACAGACCGTGCATTCCCAGCATGCCCAAGAACTGGGGATCTGAACCGGGGAAGGCTCCCAATCCCATCAACGTGTTGGTGACCGGGTAGTTGAGGTCTCGCGCGATTTCCGTAAGAAGCTCGCAACCCTCCCCTTGGATCACACCGCCGCCGGAGTAGATTACCGGCCGCTTTGCACCGAGCAGTAGCTTGGCGGCTTTACGGATTTGTCCGCTGTGACCGCGGCTTGCCGGCGAGTAGCTGCGCATTTTGACAGCGTCGGGGTAGGCATAGGGAAACCGTTCATCGGGTCGGGTAATGTCTTTTGGTATGTCAATTACAACGGGACCAGGACGGCCGCTTGCTGCGATGTGGAAGGCTTTCTTGATGACATCCGGCAGCTGGGTGGCGTGACGAACCTGGAAACTGTGCTTAACGATCGGACGAGAAACACCAATCATATCGGTCTCTTGAAACGCATCCTCTCCGATCAGGTGACTCTGGACTTGCCCCGCCAGAACGACCATCGGAATCGAATCCATGTAGGCCGTTGCTATGCCGGTAACTGCGTTAGTCGCACCGGGACCGGAGGTTACTAAAACGACCCCGGGTTTCCCTGTCGCTCGTGCATAGCCATCCGCGGCGTGGGTCGCGGCCTGTTCGTGCCGAACCAAAATGTGCGGCACTTTGCCTGATTTGAAAAGGGCGTCATAAATATGGAGTACAGCTCCGCCCGGATAACCAAAAATGAATTCAACTCCTTCATCTTCCAACGCACGAGCAACCATCTCGCCACCGGAAAGGAGTTCTCCTTCTTCAATAAGCTGCGCTTCCATAACAAACATCACCTTCTGCTCCTCCGCCAGCTAGCCGGGCACGAGTGCCGATAGCGGGGCGAGGACTGTCTGGGCAAACGCTTACCCTCGTTTGCGACAAACAAGTACGCTTTTTGTCGTACTACAAGACCGCCGACAAAGCAGCGAGAACCGATATATAGCAGGGGGGAACGCACGAAGAGGCCCGTGTCGTTGTCTCCTACGCGGTAACGCAGCTTGACCGCGGCGAGACTCAAGGGACTCGCCGTCGACGGGACACAAACACAGCCTGAGTGGATAATCGCACCACAAAGGTGGATCAGGGACGAAGGGTACTCCGTTTGATCGTTGCCATACTTGCGACGAGCCGGAGTTTCGGCTCCTGTGCGCGCCGTGTCAACGGTTGGAATTGGGTACTACTTCACAGGCTTGAATATGCTTCTGACTGAGGCCATAAAGTGAATTGCGCGTCGGCCAAGGCTTGGGTATCGTTTCCAGAACGTCTCGCAGGAGAGCTGCGTTCCCATGCCCTATCAATTTGAGCTGCGTGCCGCAAAACCTCAACATGCGCGTACTGCAGTGAAGATCCGTGCCATAGACATCGTTCCCGCTCTGGTCGCGACGCTGGTTGCTTGCCTTCTAATATTCGCGGCCACACCTTCTCAAGCAGCGGACACTTACTATCGATGGAAAGATGAAAGGGGCAAGCTGGTCGTAAGTGATCGACCTCCGCCAGATCCCAAAATGGAGTACGAGGTAGTCTCCCAACGCTCAACGCTGGTTCGCCGGGTACAACCGGGAGAGGGAGCGGTTCCGCCAGAGGTCACACCGCGACCGGGCAACGAGTTTGAACAGGTGGATACGCGTGTAGAAATTGAGGCGGTCAAAAAGAACCCGGAGAGTTGCGCGCGCGCGAAGACAAATCTTGAAACGCTAAATACGACCGCGCGGATCCGCATTCGGGACAAAGAAACTGGCGAGCTGCGCTTCATATCTGAAGAGGAAAAAGACGTACAGCGGCAAAAAGCCCGCGACACCATTCGCGTTCACTGTGACTAGCGTTCCGCTGTTACCGGAACCCAGTCATAGCAACTTCTAAAACACCGTTTTAGCGACGCCGAGTTATGCGGCGTCGCTGATATCGGTAGAGAACACCAACCGATCATTGGCAAGTCCAGCCCTAATTTTTTGACCCGGTAAGAAATCGCCCGCAAGTAGCTTTTGCGCCAAGGGATTCTCAAGCTGCTGCTGTATAGCGCGCTTGAGAGGACGCGCGCCATAGACGGGATCGAATCCAACCTCCACAAGCTGATCCATAAAGGCGTCGGAAACTTCTAGATCTAACTCCTTCTCTTTAAGACGCGCGCGCAGTCCCTGCAACTGAATGGCGGCGATTGCTCGAATCTGCTCTTGCGCCAGCGGATGAAACACAACCGACTCGTCGACCCGATTGATAAACTCGGGGCGAAAGTGCTGACCGACAATACCCATCACTGCGGACTTCATCGCTTCATAGTCTCCAGTGCCCGCCAGTTCTTGAATAACGTCCGAACCCAGGTTTGAAGTCATTACGATGACCGTATTGCGAAAATCCACGGTACGGCCCTGCCCATCCGTCAATCGGCCGTCCTCCAACACCTGCAAGAGAATATTGAATACATCTGGGTGTGCTTTTTCGACTTCGTCGAGCAACAACAGCGAGTATGGTCGACGGCGAACGGCTTCCGTTAGGTAGCCCCCCTCTTCGTAACCTACATACCCTGGCGGTGCTCCAATCAAGCGCGCCACCGAGTGCTTCTCCATGAACTCCGACATATCGATCCGAACCATTGCCTGCTCGCTGTCGAACAAGAATTCCGCCAAAGCTTTGCAAAGCTCGGTCTTCCCGACACCGGTCGGACCAAGAAACAAAAACGATCCGTTCGGGCGATTAGGATCTGCCAATCCGGCACGCGACCGTCGTACCGCATTCGATACAGCTGCCACTGCCTCGGTCTGACCAATGACTCGCTGCTGAATCACGTCCTCCATGCGTAGAAGTTTCTCCCGATCTCCTTCGAGCATTTTCGCAATCGGTATCCCGGTCCAACGCGAAACGACTTCAGCGACCTCTTCGTCGGTGACTTTGTTTTTGAGTAGGGTTCGCTCCGCCGACTCGGCCGCATGTGCTTGCCCAAGCTGTTTTTCCAGTTCTGGCAGCTGCCCATACTGAAGTTCGGACATACGCGTTAAATCGCCGGCGCGGCGCGCTGCTTCTAGCTCGAGCTTTAACTGCTCTATCTTGCTCTTAATCTCAGCAGCGCCCTGCAGCGTCGCCTTCTCTGCGGTCCAAATTTCTTCCAGATCCGCATATTCTTTTTCGACCTCTTCGATCTGCTCATTCAGCAACACCAGCTGCTTGATCGCAGCTTCATCACTGTCCTTTTTTACCGCTTCCCGTTCAATTTTTAGTTGGATCAGGCGGCGATCTAGCTTATCCATCGCTTCCGGTTTTGAATCGATTTCCATCCGAATGCGGCTCGCAGCCTCATCAATCAAATCAATTGCCTTATCGGGAAGTTGACGATCTGTGATGTAGCGCTGCGATAGACGCGCAGCTGCGATAATTGCGCTGTCGGTAATATCAACTCCATGATGTACTTCGTAGCGTTCTTTCAAACCCCTCAAGATCGCAATCGTGTCTTCCTCGCTGGGCTCGTCGACCAGGACTTTCTGAAATCGACGTTCTAAGGCCGCGTCCTTCTCAACGTGCTGGCGATACTCATCAAGCGTGGTTGCGCCAACGCAGTGCAGCTCTCCTCGAGCCAAAGCGGGCTTTAGCATGTTGCCCGCATCCATCGATCCCTCGGCCTTTCCAGCGCCCACCATGGTGTGGATTTCATCAATAAACAGGACAACTCGACCTTCTTCCTTGGAAAGCTCGTTCAAGACGGCCTTGAGCCGTTCTTCAAATTCGCCGCGAAACTTCGCCCCAGCCAGCAAAGCGCCGAGGTCCAGGGAGAGTATTCTCTTGTCGCGCAGACCTTCGGGCACTTCCCCATTGATTACGCGCTGCGCGAGGCCTTCGACAATCGCGGTTTTGCCTACTCCGGGCTCGCCAATTAGGACCGGATTGTTTTTCGTTCGACGCTGCAACACCTGCACGGTTCGACGTATCTCATCGTCCCTACCAATAACTGGATCGAGTTTTCCATCGCGCGCGCGCTCCGTAAGGTCAATCGTATAGCGTTCAAGCGCCTGACGAGATTCCTCTGCGTCTGCACTGTTGACGCCGTCACCACCACGCACCGCGTGCACAGCTGCTTCAAGCGTTTGCGGGGTAACGCCGCTCTCGGTCAGTGCCTTCGCCACCGGCCCACCGCCTTCTAAAAGTGCCTGCAGAACCAGCTCGCTAGAAAGAAAGCTATCGCCGTTTTTCTGTGCTTTTCTGTCGCTCAGGTTGAGTACTCGATTGAGGTCCGGAGATACAGAGACCTCGCCAGTAACTTCAGCGACCGTTGGAAGTTCATCGAGAAGTCGTCTTAACTCCTGCTGCAGCACATCGAGGTTTGATCCGGCCCGCTGTAACAGAGGCCGGCTGGAACCACCCTGTTGATTCAACAGAGCCTGGAGCAGGTGCGCCGAGTCAATTTGGTTGTTGTCTTTACCCAAGGCCATGGATTGCGCATCGGCCAGAGCGTTTTGCAACTGGTGTGTCAATTTGTCCATTCTCATCGCATTCGCACCTCCACTAGGGTAGCAACGAGACTTGCTATAGCCTCGCTAACACACTGAATATGGTGGCTTTTTCTTAAATTTCAAGCGGTATCGAGTCGCCTGTAAATGAGGCTCACGTTCCTTCCGGTATTACCATCACGGCGATGAGAAAAATAAGCGTCGGGATTTGAGTAGGTGCAACGATTCGTGGAGACAAGTTGCGTCACACCTATTCGTTGGAGCCGTTGAGCGGCCACCGCAGCTAAATCAATGAAGACATGTCCTTCACGAAGACTCGGCTTGAGCAATTTCCTAGCCCCTGTCATGCCGTCTAAAACCTGCTCGGCAACTTCCTCGCTGACTTCATAGGCATTTATTCCGATACAGGGGCCGAGCCAGGCAAGGAGTGCTGAGGGTGCTTCGGGCAACGCGGCGACGGCTTTTTCTAAGACCCCAGCCGCCATACCTCGCCAACCAGCGTGGACGCCTGCCACTAGCGTGCCTGCTGCATTGGTGAGCAGTACGGACAAACAATCAGCAGTCATGATCGCGCAGGCAACTCCGGCTTGCTCAGTCCAACTCGCGTCGCCAACAGGCAGTGGATCGTTAAACCTCGCCCTAGAGCTTGGCGTCGTCTCTATTACTGAATTTCCATGGACCTGTTTTAGCCAGACGATTCTAGTGCCTGGATCGAGAGCACTTTTAAGAGTCTGGCGATTGCGCCTCACGGCGGCGGGTTTATCATCCACATGGAAGGCAAGGTTCATCGAGCGGTAAGGATGCTCGCTAGCACCGCCTTGCCGTCCGGTCGATAGGAGTTCGATATTGGAAGGCCAGCTAATGGGTGTTCGATGAAGTACGAAGCTACTCATAGCCAATTTACCCGGTCTTCACTCGAGAATTTTCGCTTAAGCGGATTCGGGCATTTCCTTAAGCGCTTCGATCAGTGTTTTCAGATCCGGTGGAATTGGAGCTTCAAATTCCAGGTTTTGCCCGCTGGCTGGGTGGCAAAAGTGCAAGGCACGCGCATGCAGAGCCTGCCGCTTGAAGCTTCGTAAAACCGAGGTGGCAACAGTGCCCATGCCCGCAGGAATCCGAAGACGTCCTCCATATACCGGATCACCCACCAATGGATAACCTCTGTGGGCCATGTGAACACGAATTTGATGCGTTCTCCCCGTTTCCAAGCGGACGGAGAGAAGTGCGTGGCCATACAACCGCCGCTTGAGTCGATAATGGGTTACCGCCTCTTTGCCACCGTGTTCTAACACGGCCATTTTGGTGCGCTGCCGCGGATGTCGCCCAATGGCCGCCTCCACTCTACCGGAGCCAGTAGGCTCGCCACGCACTACTGCGAGGTATTCTCTAGTCACCTGCTTCTTTTGAAGTTGTTCGACTAGGGACTTTTGAGCGAGCGAGCTGGCGGCGATCACCAGTAATCCGGTAGTGTCTTTATCCAAACGGTGTACGATGCCTCCCCGGGGCAGCCTAGAAAGACTCTCCCGATGAGCCAAGAGTGCGTTTACCAAGGTGTCTTGCGGATTCCCAGCCCCTGGATGCACCACTAAACCTGACGGTTTATTTACCACTAAAAGGTGTTCATCTTCGAAGAGTACCTCGAGCGGAATCGCCTGTGCCTGCCAGCTGGTTTTGCTTTCCAGAAGAGCGCTTAAGCGTAATTCGTCCCCGACGGCCACCGCATCCTTAGCGCGCGCCACGCGATCTGCAATGGTGAGGCTGCCGTCTTTTATCCAAGCTTGGAGGCGGGCTCGAGAAAACTCCGGGAACAAGCAGGCGGCTGCACGATCTAATCTTTGACCGTGAACAGACTCATCAACTCGCGCACTCTGTTCTATGCGGGTGTTCGCGGCGTTATCTTTGGACACAGAATGAACCCCTTCAAACGACGCAGTGCCTACAGTTATGCGACCGCCTGTTTTGCCAACAATTGCGGCAAATCATCGCACGTTGCTCGTTGCGAGTCGGTTTATGCGCTGCGGCCGCTGTGATTAAATAGCGCCGCTTAAAAAACACGATATTAGCATGCGGACTCAACGTCCTTTCTATGCACGATTTTGCACCATAGGCCAATCAAGACTTGATCACTTTCTTTCAAACTGCACATAGCCAAACCGGCAAGACCCAAACCGACTGCGGCTCTTTCGGCTGGCCTGCCGAAGGTGTTTCTAACAAGCCGGGCCAAGGTTTTATTGGTCAACATTTTAGGCGCTCTGTTGACCAATTCCCGCCTGCTCACGTTCTCGGCGCTGGTTACTGCGCAAGAAGTATCTATTGGCTTATTACCGGGATTCTGATTCTTTTGCTCGGTGCTTGCGCTGGTAATGACGAAAATGGGGATTTCACCGCGGATAGCGGTGAGCAGCAAATCTACGATCAGGTACAGAGATTCCTTAATGCGCGCAATTACGATTTAGCGATTCGCGCACTGCAGGCTCTTGAATCACGCTTCCCCTTCGGTCGCTATGCGGAGCAGGCGCAGCTAGAGCTGATCTACGCTCATTACGGTGGGTTCGAGCCGGAAGCCGCCATCGAAGCAGCGGAACGCTTTATTCGACTGCATCCACAACACCCGAACGTAGACTATGCCTACTATATGAAGGGGCTCGCAACCGCTAATTCAAGCCAGGATTTTCTGTCGCGCTTTACGCCAACGGATGACACCAAAAGAGATACAGGTTACGCCAAGGAGGCGTTTGCCGAATTTTCTCAACTTGTCTCGCGCTTCCCCGATAGCCCTTACGCACCGGATGCGCGCTCAAGAATGATTTACTTGCGTAACTTGCTTGCACGTCACGAGATTCACGTCGCTAATTACTATTTCCGAAGGGGCGCTTATCTCGCGGCAGCTAATCGAGGCCGTTACGTGGTGGAGAATTTTCAGCGAACTCCGGCAGTCGGAGACGGGCTTGCGGTCATGGCCCAAGGGTACCTGTTTCTCGGTATGAACGATTTAGCCGAAAACGCAATCGAAACACTCAAGCTCAACTACCCTGACCACCCATCTCTCGATAACGATGGCGAATTCGATTCCGTTTACACCGAGGACGGTCTACAACGATCTTTGGTGAACAAAGCTAGCTTCGGTCTTCTGGATCCACCCAAACCGCCGCAATTCGACAGTCGCACTTCGTAAGCAATTCGTAAGAGAGGACGCGTGGTTTTAGTCGCCCATTCGCCAGCTAGAGGTGATTGGGTATCGTCGATCTCTACCAAAGGCCCGCTGACTGATTCGCACGCCGATCGGTGCCTGTCTGCGCTTGTATTCGTTTAAGTCAACTAAGCGCACCGCTCGTTCTACCTGGTCACGGTCGATTCCTTCCGCAATAATCGCTTCTGCGCTGTAGTCTTGCTCAACATACAGCTCCAAAATCCGGTCCAGAACCTCATAGGGTGGCAGGCTGTCCTCATCCTTTTGGTCCGGAGCAAGCTCCGCGGATGGAGGTCGAGATATTACCCGTTCCGGTATCGCATTACCCAAGCTGTTGCGGTAGTGACAGAGCTCATAGACCAAAGTCTTAGGAACATCTTTGAGCACATCAAAGCCGCCCGCCATGTCTCCGTAAAGCGTCGAATAACCCACTGCCAATTCGCTTTTGTTCCCCGTAGTTAAGACGAGCGACCCTTTTTTGTTCGAGACGGACATCAAAAGAACACCTCGGCATCGGGCTTGAAGATTTTCCTCAGTGGTATCCGCCCCGTAGGCTTCAAACTCGTCAGCTAGGGCGAGCATAAAGGCATCATAGAGAGGCTCGATCGAAATCACGGAATGGCGAACTTCTTGCAGACGACACTGTTCAGCGGCATCTTCAATGCTCATAGAAGAGGTGAATCGAAAAGGCATCATGATCGCTTCGACCCGATCTGATCCCAGAGCCTCTACGGCAATCGCGAGAGTCAATGCAGAATCCACACCGCCGGACAAACCGAGCACCACGCCAGGAAACCCGTTTTTGTTCACATAGTCTCTAACCCCCAGGACCAGTGCATTCCAGGTGGCTTCTAGCTCGTCGAGTGTCCGAGCCACCGGTCCTGAATTGAACGTTTGTGAATGCGAAAGATACTCAACCCAGGTTTCAGCTACTTGGAAGTTCTCTGCGCTGGCGGCCACGCCGTTCACCCGATCGAAGGCCACCGAACCTCCATCGAAGACTAGCTCGTCTTGTCCTCCCACCTGATTGACGTAGACGATCGGCAAGCCGGTGTCTTCTGTGCGCTTTTTGAGCTCCTCAATCCGTTCCCGTTGTTTACCTTTGTGATAGGGCGATGCATTGAGGTTTAACAGCAGCTCTGCGCCAGCGTCCGCGGCGGCACGAGCAGGCTCCTGGACCCATATGTCCTCGCAAATGGTTACGGCAACAGCCACGCCCTCGCAATCGAATACACAAGGTTTTCGGCCCTCTTGGAAGTAGCGCTTCTCATCAAATACCTGATAGTTTGGCAAGGTCTGCTTATCGTAAGTGGCCACCTTAGCGCCGTTGTGAATCACCACCACGCTGTTGAATAGCGCGTCCTGGCCCTCGCTGAAGCCGGAACGAGGAAACCCGACAATTGCCCAAGCGTGCGGCGGCAATTCGCTAAGCAAGCGATCCATCGCTTGATCAACGCGCTTTGCAACCGAAGGACGCAGAAGCAAATCCTCTGGCGGGTAACCGCAGAGAGTAAGCTCGGGAAATACCACGACCGGCTCTGCGTGAACTTCAACCGCTCTACTCACAAGGTCGATAACTTGCTGAGTATTACCCTCAAAATCCCCGACTACAGTGTTAATCTGCGCCATCAATATTTGCATCAGACGTGTTGCCTCTAACTTTTGTCCGAGGTGCTCTCGGCGTTTTATCTGGACGCGGATTATAAGGCGGTGCAAGCGCAATGCACGGCCGACGATTAGGAGATCTGTTCGAAGCTTGTTTACGGCAGAAAACAACGCAGCGTTGAGCGAACCGGCGATTCTCGTTCACGCGCCAGGAACGGCGGGTGGACAGAATCTCCTGCTGTTTCGGATCTATCTGATCTACAGGGCTATTTTATCAGTCGTCTTTCTGCTTCTGCTCGGCCTACCCGCTACTCGTCAGCTTGTGGGGTCAGAAAGTCCAACGATTTACGCCTTGATGAGCATCGCCTTTCTTGTAACCAACTCGGTTTTACTCACTCCCATAGCGCAAACGATTCAGAGTTCAACCACACAGCTGGTACTGCTGTTCTCCGTTGATATTTTTTTCATCACCCTGCTTGGGGGCGCATCCGGAGGAATGAGTAGCGGTTTGCCCCTTCTTCTTACTATTACGGCGGCGTCCAGCGCAGTACTAATTACCAATCGGACAATCGCAACCTTAGTCGCGGCCCTTGCCGTATTGGCCGTGCTGGGTGACACCCTTCGACTCGTGTCGACGAGCGACCAGACCATTCAAGAGCTACTACCCGCCGGTCTTCTTGGCATTTTGATATTCGTCGTTTCCGGAATTATGCAGCTGATTGCACTCCGCTTGGGGCGTGCAGAAGCGATCGCAACAGAGCGCTCAACTGACCTTTATCGCCTGCAGCGTTTAAACGAGCAGATCGTACAGAACATGCGGACCGGTATTTTGCTGATAGATGGAGACGATCGAGCACGCGTAATGAATGCGGCAGCAGGCAAACTGCTTGATCCCACTAGGCCGGTGATCCTCGAGCAAGGAAGGCCGATAGAAGACTACAGCGATGAACTCGCACGGCGCTTGCGCGACTTCCGAACCACCGCTCGCCAAGACGATACGCCCTTCCAAGCCCGCGCGGAAGGCGCTGAAATCGTGGTCCGCTTCTCTGTGCTGGAGGCGGGAGAAGTCAATCAATTGCTTGGATTTATTGAGGACTATCGGCCTGTTGCCGCCTACGCTCAATCGCTGAAGCTAAGCTCCTTGGGACGACTGGCCGGAAGTATTGCACACGAGATCCGCAACCCGCTTGGCGCGATCAGCCACGCTACGCAGCTGTTGCAGGAGTCAGAAACCCTGGGCTCGGGCGACAAGCGAATGATCGACATGGTGCTCACCAACAGCCAGCGCGTAAACGAGATAGTGGAAAGCGTGCTTCAGATTTCCCGGCGAGAACCGCCCGCTCCTGAACGATTAGTGATGGCTGACTGGTTGCCAGAGTATCGCCAGCTGTACATAGAAACGCGGGAACATCCCGGTGCCTTATTTTTGGAGTACCTCGATCCAGAGGCGAGTATCCGCTTTGATCCAGAACATCTACAGCGCGTTTTGGGCAATCTGCTAGATAACGCCATGCGACACAGCAAAGATGCGACGGGGGCGGGACGGGCAGAAGTTCGTGTCCGTGTCGACCGAAGGCAACAGCAATGCGTGATTGACGTTTACGACGATGGAAATGGAGTGGCGTCAGCGGACGTTGGGCGTCTCTTCGAGCCCTTTTTTACCAAAAGCGACCACGGCAGCGGACTTGGACTGTATTTGTGTCGAGAGCTTTGCGAGCTGAATCAAGCACGAATCGCCTATGCTCCTACGAGCGAGGGTAGGAGTCGCTTCCAAATCACCGTAGAAATGCAGGAGCCGTGACGTGAGTAGCGCAAAGGCATCAAATCGAGTCTTGGTGGTCGACGACGAGCCGGACATTCGTGAGCTGCTGGAAATCACTCTGGGACGAATGGGTTTAGACACAACCAGCGCCGCCACCCTTACGGAAGCGCGAGACCTGCTCAGCGGAGCGGAAGCATACCAACTCTGCTTGACCGACATGCGCCTTCCTGACGGCGACGGGATAGAGCTAATTGAATTGATGCAGAGTGAATTCCCACAAGTACCGGTAGCAATGATTACCGCCCACGGCAATGTTGATAGTGCAATCCGTGCGCTAAAGGCGGGAGCTTTTGATTTCATCAGTAAGCCAGTGGCTTTGGAGAAACTTCGCAGCCTGGTGAGCTCGGCCCTAGAACTGGAACAGATCGAGACGACAGAACAGCGCAACGATGAGTTGATCGGAACAACCGAAGCAATGCTCAGGCTGCGTACTCAGGTCGCAAAGGTAGCCCGCAGTCAAGCTCCGGTCCACATCTGTGGCGAGTCCGGCAGCGGTAAAGAAGTAGTGGCACGCAGTGTTCATGGACAAGGACCGCGAGCCGCGGGTCCATTTGTGGCTGTGAACTGCGGCGCGATACCCGCGGAGTTAATCGAAAGCGAGCTGTTTGGACACTTAAAAGGTAGTTTCACCGGTGCCTCTCGAGACAAGCTTGGTCTATTCCAAGCTGCCGAAGGGGGAACACTGTTTCTCGACGAAGTTGCCGACTTACCCTTGGCAATGCAGGTCAAACTATTACGCGCCATTCAGGAAAAACGCGTCCGCCCGGTTGGCGCAAATGAGGAACTGACGACAGATGTTCGATTACTATCGGCGACTCACAAGCCTCTAGCCCAGGAAGTTAAGGCGGGGCGTTTTAGGGAAGACCTTTTCTTTCGAATAAATGTAATTGAACTACAAGTACCCAGTCTTCGAGAGCGCAAAGGAGACATACACGAATTGGCCGCGGCTTTGCTGCAGCGGATCGCCCAAACGAATCAGCTAAGTTCCCCCGTGCTCGCCGCGGATGCCCTTGAGAGCTTGGAGAGCTATGAATTCCCCGGCAATGTTAGGGAACTTGAGAATATGCTGGAGCGGGCTACAGCGCTCTGCGACGGCGACCAAATCTCCGCTTCAGATCTGCAAATAGGGAGTATTGCGAGCCCCAGCAAAGAGTCTGTACGAGACGGCGCTGCGACAAGTGTGCTAGCGGAGGTCGCTGGCGATCTAGACAGCTATTTGGCAGATATAGAACGGCGCGCGTTGAGCGAGGCCTTGGACGCGCACCGATGGAATAGGACAGAAACCGCTCAGGCGCTAGGCATTAGTTTTCGAAGTTTACGCTATCGAATGAAGAAACTGTCACTTGAAGATTAGTCTCGGCCGTTGTTGATCTCCCCCATACGCTAAAAAACTGAGACGCTCTTCGCTTCGATATCACTCGCGTCTTTGCTTGCATGCGCTGGAAATTTTCTGCCCACCGGCCCGATTCGAAAAGGCAACTTGCTACTTTCTCTGAAAGTAAAACCGGCTCGCCTTCTTATACAGAGAGAGGATTTACTCTCATCGAGCTTCTTTCCGTGTTGTCGATACTTGCGATCGTGCTGGGATTGGGCAGCCCTGCCATGACAAAGATCCAAGAACGTGCTCGAAGCTACGCTGCGATGCAAGGACTAAACAGCCTGCTGGCGCTGGCCCGGCAGGAAGCGATCTTGCGAAACCGGCCGATCACCGTGTGCGGAGTCGATAGCGCAGGGAACTGCACAAGAAACTGGAACTCTGAGCACGTGATCACGGTGTTTGAGGACGGTAATCGCGATGGAAAACCGTCGGCGGATGAGGAGGTTTTGCGCGAGATGAGGTGGGCGATGATCGGTGCCGAGCTGTCCTGGCGGGCGTCGTTAGCCAGACGATACCTGCGTTTTGAAGCACACGGCGGGACCTGGCAAAACGGTACTCTGTACTATTGCCCGACTTCCCGTGATGCGCGTGAAGCCCGTGCCCTAGTGATGAGCCACTCGGGCAGGTCTTACATGCCAGGTGACAGCACCGGTGATGGTATACGCGAAGATCGTACAGGACGTAATCTACGTTGTTGAAGCTAGTTCAGAAGCCGTTGCTAGCGAAGCTGAGCAGTTCCTTTTCTGGTTCCATCTAACTTTAGGAATCGGACTTTAGGAATCGGACTTTACGAATTAGACTTTGCGAGTTGCTCTTGGCAAAGTGGACCTTGCCCGTCGGATCTTGCACAAAAGAGCTAGCTAATCGGATCCAGCGCTTCGGTTTAAGCTAATCGCTGCGAACATCCGATTCGGTACGCAAAACCTTGCCATCCTCGCGCACGTGAACGTGCCATTGCTCACGAAACAGCCTGCCAGACACCCGGTAAACCCGGAAGTCGTTTTGTATGTAGCTCATCGCATCGTTAAAAAATACGTCTGGCGCCGCGGCACGAGCCACGTTCATAACGGGGCCCGGGACCTGGCTAATTGTTAGGGTCTGACGATCCTCGCCAACCCTTTTTAACGCGTCCTCTACCGATATAGCGGTGCTTGGTTTCGGTGGCGTAACTGGCTGAGATGCAGTCCCTAAGGAGAACCCGGCTAAGCCCGTGAGAAATAAAACGCTCTGCAACAAACGCATTGTCTGCCTCCAAAATTAGTCGTTATTGCCGCTGATTAACGGTTCCAATTAAGCTCCGTGTTCGCGATGGCACCATCACCATCCCGGTCCCAACCACGACGCCCCAAAGAGTCGATTTCTAAGATGCCGTCACCGTCCTGCCGGGACCCAGCAATGGGCGTGGCTCGAAGTCGAAAGCCATTGTCGTCCGAATCCTCAATACTGAGATCGTAAAAGGGCTGACCTTCGATCGGTGCTTGGTTCGGGAACACCGTGCCATCCGGAGCCCCCGTGTTGTTGCCGCCAGCGCCAGCACCAAGATAGGTGTAGTTTTGATTGAAATGTTTTTCCATAGCTTGGGCAAAGCCGATCAAAGCGGACTGGGTATCCGTTCTGGTCGCACGAACCACAGAATTTTGATAGCTGGGCAAACCAATAGCGGCCAATACCGCGACAATAACCACAACGATCATGAGTTCCATCAGAGTAAAGCCCGACTGCTGTCGTTGCAGCGTTGGAGCGCGCTTGTTCAACATCCTGCTATCGCTCCTTAGACCAGTACGTCTTCTGACTGGTATTACACCAAGTATCATCAGAAATTCTCTCGATACCGGCGAACTCGACGACTTCCGTCCCGCTGGGGCAGACTCCTCCAGCGTCTTCATCGTCGCCAGGTTCGCTGCCCGGCGGGGGGTTGCCCGTACTGGCAGTACCGTCAATAAAATTAATCGTTGGCTCCGGAGGTAGGCCCACGGTACTTAGGTCCTGTTGGAACACCAGCGCACCGGCAGTCAAATCGAAACCGTACACCCGAGACGCGCCGGCCGTCGGTTGACATGCGGCTGCATTGCTAGCACCAGGTGTATAAGTCGTAATTATGATTTCATTGTTTAGTACCAAAGGCGTCGTAAAAGCCTTCTCACCCGTCTGTGGGAGCGTATAGAACCATCCTGCACTTGAATTGAATGCATCCACATCTGTCGATTCTAGTGGCGTGTCCGATGCGGTGCCGGTCACATCGAAAAGTTGTGATTCCTCGACGGAGGTGTAGGTGCCAGGCGGCGAGAAGACATCCTCTTGGCGAATCGAGTAGAGCCTGTTTGTCGCGATCGTAGAAAGTGGCGACGGTCTGAAACCGGAACCAAGAATTACCGCCATTTGCGGGCTACCATCTTCTGGATCCCGTTGTAGCGCCACGCTCGGCGTCGCGAAGAAGCGACGGTTCTGTGACTCTTCGTTGGTTCCACTCGCAACGCCTAGATCGGCAATGACACCGCCGGTCACCAGATTTGCAAGCGTTTGGCCGTTTCTTATGTCAAAACGCCATAGCTGCCCTCCGGTGTCAGCGGCAAACCACATATCTGCTAAGCCGTCGAGGTTAATATCAACAGCGCCAACCGAGTCAGGGAAGGAATAGTCCATGCCGGCAAAATCGGTTGTCCAAGCCTGTGCACCGGTAGCGCCACCAGACCAGATCAATGCACCGGTGACTGCATCAATAATGTAGAAACCTCTGCCCATATTGTCTGGGGTCTGAATTAGTGCATCATCTTGAGCGTCGTCATAGCCCGCACTAAATATCAGCACATCGCGCGGTTCCGTATCACCGCTAACAATAATTTGAGTTTTGATAGGCCTCGACCAGGTTTGGCCAAGTTCACGGAAGTCATCGCCGTTTGCTTGTACCTGACCTCCAGTGATTCTAAACATAACCTCAGGGTTTGATCGATCCGTTACATCAAGAGCGTAGTAGCCTCGACCACCGCGCCGCATCCCCATGTAGAGTCGTACGAAATCTCCCGCATCGCTAGGATCGATGTCGTCGCGATCTTCATCAAATTGCCAAACAGTCGCAGTGTCGTCCATACCGTAAGGGTGGGTTGTAGTAGTTTGATTGTTGAACAAGTCCTGCTGCATGGTCAGAAACTCCTCTGGAATAAATCCGAAGGTCTCCTGTCCGCTTGCCGCATCAACTGAGTGAATTACACCGGTATTTGTACCAAAGAACAGCTGCACATCAGGATTTTCTTCTGTGCCGCCATAGGTGACCGCGACCGGCCTTGAGTGCAGGGGATCACCAATGATGTAACGGTCATCAGCGGTACTACTGTCACCGTCTTCATCAAGTACGTCTCTCCCGCGCACCCACTCGATCAAATCTTCGAAACCGGAAGTGGATAGACTAACGTCAAACATTGACTGAGTCAGATCCGTATTGGTGGTCGTGAGCGCATTGGCGGAATTAGAAAGAACATTGCTCGCGGTGCCATCGTAGTAGGTGTAGAGATTTCTTGAGACATAACTGGGTACATTTTCCTCGGCACCCCCTATGTCAACCGCCGCCCCATCGACCTCAGAACTCCAAAAGCTTTGAGAGCTGGTGAAAAAGAAACCGGTTGTCGCGTCAACAGCGACGTTGTCGTTCGCATCTACGAAATCTCCATTTCCGTCGATTCGGAATCGCTTGACGTTGCCTCGCCACAAAGGTGTTTCCTCTGGTCGGAATAAGGCGAAATACACCTGATCAAGGTGTTCGAGCTGATTAAACTCGTTGACGGCGGCCACTGGCGAAACGAAAGTAGTCTCTGCCGCTTTAACGTCGCCGACGATGGCCTTGATTTCCTCGACCAAATCGGAAGCTTGAGACGCTTCTGCGTAAGTTCCACCACCCGCTTCGGCCACGTCGGCCAACCACTGACTGGAAAAGTTGAAACCTATGGTGTGAGTTTTTACGATTTGCTGATCTCCCAAATCGGGTGACAGATCGGTCTCGCTTAGGTAACTAACGAGGTCTTTTACACAGAGCTCGCCACTGCTGAGTGCTGTGCTGGTCGTGATAGTCGTTGCCGGCGTGGTTGAGGTGTCTTCCGTCGTGGTAACAGTGGGTTCATTAAGACACGCTTCGCCAGTGAACGTCGGTATTAAGCTGGTCGAGTTGGCGGAGTTTGCGGAGCCATCTGTTAACAATATTATGTGGCTCTCGCGCTGGCAGGAGCTCTCGATTGGCGTATCGTATTGGGGACTTGCGTCTCCGACGCCGGTGATCGTCTCGCTCGCGCAAACAGCAGCATTCAGATCCAGAGCGCTGCAACCATCAGGAGTATTTACTTGAAAGGTACCATCAACCATGGACTCCGCAGCCGATACCCGAGCGTAGCTATAAGGGCCGAATCCGCGGCTCGCTCCATAAAGAACGTTGCCTCCGGTGTAATACTGCGCTGCCTCGTATAGGGTATCTTGAATCGGCGTCAAACCGTTGTGATTGAGGCCTATAACGATCTCTTCCATAAGATCTCGCACAGTTCGATCCTGTATGCCGCTGCCATCGTCCTCGAAATTGACGACAAGACGCGGAGCAGAATCCGGGTCCCCATCAAAGCTTGCTGCCTCGCGGTCGTCCGAATCACTGGTGCTAAGCCTAAACATCATGCTATTCCCAAGATCCCATCCCGGGCGAGACACAACAGCACTCACTAAGCTTGAAATATCGGGAGTTTGATTCACATCGCCGGTATCCCAATCGTTCGTGATACTCCAAGTGACCGTTGACGCTTCAAAGTTTCGATCAGAAACCGATCCATCCGTTTGCGTGAAGAACTGCGCATCGTCACTAGCTTCCACCTGTATCAGGACATCAACGTTGTTCTCATCGTCGTCGGAAGCAGTAAACTCGATGTAAGCGTCTTTGATTACCGCATTTTTAGGGATGTCTATATTGCGGAAACGCACCCCTGCATCCCGCTTTGAACTACCCTGGTCGTAGAACTGTAGAAAATCGTCACTAACGCTCACCGTAGAGCCTTCTTCGTACGCATCATCCACAGAAGCCAGTGGCGCGCGGAAGATCGTCCTGTCCTGACAAGAGCCGCCGTCAGGAATACTGTCATGGTCGTAGCGGACTGTCAGTCGTGGCGCTAAAGAACCGTTTCCGTCGGCGGACCATGCAGGTAGCGCACCATCGGTTCCCGTAATGATGAGATTAACCGCGTTACCTCCGCACCAATCTCCACGATTGATTGCGGTACTAATCAGAGGGGCAATATTTGGTGTCGTGTAGGTTCCACCGTTAAATGTCGAAGTTGTTCCGTTCCACGAGATCGGAGAACCAGAAACGGGACGACTGGTAATGTCACCCGCACTTGAGGAAAAGCTCGTTCCATTACCCGTTTCCTCTATATCAATACTCAATGCATGTGTATCACTGAAATCGCGATCTGAGGTAAACGTTACGAAGGCGTCCGTTACGGTAGCACCACGCGGAACGTTTAGATTGTCAAAGCGAAGACCTACGTTGGTGACTTCGGTGACAGGCGCGGTCGCTCCTTCGTAGTACTCAACGTATAGCTGCGGCGCGACAGTAAAAAAGAAGTCGTTAGCTAGGTTAAAGCGAAACCCGGTAGAGAGTATTGTGGGATGCGCATCGAAGAAAAACACCAGGTCATCTTCGCCGCTGTTTGGATCCCAGGCCGGATCATCGACAATTTCTTGTACAACTGAGGCTATGTTGGGTGTGTCATAGGATTCGAAAAACGCGTAACCATTCGGCACCAACCAATCTACGGCAGCAGTAGTCCTTGCTCGGTTGGTGATATCGTTTGTGGTGGCTGAGAAGTCAGGCGTAACACCAGGCTGTCCTCTAACTTGGAGCGCAATCTGATTTGCGTCGCCAGACCAACTGTAAAAGCGAATGTAGGCGTTGGTGATGGTCGCGCCTGCTGGCACCTCTGCCCCAGTGAAACTGAGCCCGACCGTTGACTGCGCCGGTGTGCCTGCAGTATTAGTACCCCATAAAAGCAAAAGAGACCCGGTAGTCGAGACCGCACCTGTTGGATCATCTGTATGATTTCGTTCTTCTGCATCATCGATTGAGGCGGCGATAAAATCAGTGTACAGGGGGAGTTCGACCTCGGAATTTTCAACTAAACGCAGCGAATCTCGACTGGTAGCCATCAGACCGCTACTAGGGAATTCTTGCGCGTCGTCGTTTCCACTTGAGACCGTAGTCTCTAGTGTTATTGTTGTCCCCGGAACAACTTCATCAATGTTGGTTACAGGGTAGAGTACTGGGCCACCCGGATTCGTGAATCGCATTAATCCGACATTCACGTTGTTCAACTCTTCGAGAAGAGTGAACATTGCATCCTTAACGTTATCTAGCCGGTCCTTACCCGTTCCAGAGACTGTCGAACTCATTGACCCTGAGGTATCGATAACAAAGAGAACGTTGGGTCGAATATTGGCGGTATCGACGTCACCAAAGAAAATCTCAGTGTCATCACCCCACACGGGACTCGTACACCAAAGTGTCGCAAAAGAGGCTAGCAACAGTGATTTAATCATGTGTTTTAGCGGTCGCATAATAATTCTCCAGACACTGCTCTGTTGCTTGATTTCCGAGGTTTGCTTCTAGTCATCATTGGGGTTTTGGAGCAAAGCGTTTCATGCCTTGCAGGTGAAGGGCGTCAAAACGATTGTTCTGCAAGCTACCGGCAGACACCTGCCTGCCACCTTCGGCCCTGATCTCAAAATGTAGGCTGCGCAATCCAGCGTTACCAATGACGAGATCGTTTCCTAGGGTGGCGATTTCATCGACGTAGAAGAGACTTGCATCTCCTTGCAGTTGGGTATCACCGGTGAAGTTGTAATCCTGTGTCACCGCATTGGGATCGTTCGGTGACGCTAACGAGCTTGCAAAGGCTTGTACAAGCAAATCCTGGTCGTTCTTCGCTTGATCAATCACTGATTCCATCGCCTGGAAGGTTACCTCTTGCCCCTGCCGAGCAACGGCCATCCGGGTTTCCAATGAACTGGTTTCCATAACTTGAAAGCCAACAATCGTGGTCAACAGCAACAGCACTAAGACCACCAGGAGAACGACACCTTGTTGACCGGCACGGGGCGCTTGAGCTCTGAAGAGGGACATTCCTGCTAAACCTCCGGCGCGTTACGCAGCATTACGGTAGTGGTAAAGACTTCTCGTTGAACTCGTCCTGACGAATGCAGACCGCCTTGGAAGCCAGCCCCAGCGGCAATACCCACCTGCTCATCAATTAGCACATAGACTCGTTGGTCGTCGTTATTTCGAACCGGGTCAAAGCTCTGCATAAGGAGCGCTACACGCACGGAAACAATGCCGTCCGCATTGATACCGGTATTTAACTCCGCGTCGCTGGGATCGACATAGCGGATCGAAAGAGACCCGGGAACCTGCTGACCAAACTTGACCTGCATGTGTTCGACCCCTTCAATCATCTCCTGAGGAGGATTACCGTCACTTTCTACATCGCGATAAAGCGCCCAGACATCAAAGCCGTTACGATCTCGCAGCGTATCCGCAACGAACCAAATCGCATCCTCAAACAAAAGTATTTGCGACTCAGTGTCATAAGTGTTGTTGATGGTGGTGGTGAAATTCGCGGAATTGTCAAACTCGAGCGTGGTGGGATTGGGGGGTGTAGCCGCATTGCAGGCCTGCGTGTTGGTCACCTCAAAAAGATGGGCCGTTAGATTGCAACCGGTCAATACAACTTGACTGTTTTGCTCTATATCGCAGTCTCGATTGTCATCAATCGATATAGTGGTACTGCTCGGTAAGACCATCGCGGTAAGCAAGGGGTCATTGGGATCGTCATCGTTCATTAAATCAATTGTGCGAATACGAAGAACATCACTGCCATTTCGAGCACCCTGAGCCGCCTCTGCAGCCGTGATAATTCCTGCCAGATCGGTCGCTGCGGGTACTGCAGCAAAAGCTCCACTTCCGTCTCGCTCGTACCCACGTATACCTTCGATGCTGTTCACAAACCCCACACTATTGGGATCGTCAATCATGTTGACTATGAACACTTCACCGGTGTTGCAACCGAGGTACTGAGCTTGGAAGAGATCATCGCGAATTAGATCGAGCGCAAAACGGCCATTTTCTTGAAGCCGCGCGAGCGAGTTTTCAACCTCGGCCGAATCTCTATTCGCAAGAAAAACCGTAGTGACACCCAGGACCAAAAAGGCACCGATACCTAGAGACACCATTAGCTCAATGAGCGACAAGCCAAACTGCTGCATCTTCCGCATAGTGTGTCTACTCGGTAATTACGGAGCTTAAATTCACGAATTGCTGTACTCGTGAACGAGTTGTAGAACCATCTGAGGCGTCCGTGTCATCAAATTCACGTTCCGTCCAATTCACAACCACGGTGTATTCCGGGGTAGTGCCTGCGCTCACCGTGATCTCGGCGCGACCATTTGGGAGGCTCGGTCGAAACACAGTGGCGCCAACGCCGTAGACATCGAAAAAATGCACGTTCCACTCGCGAAGGTCTTGCTGCGCTGCCTCCGCTGGAGTACATCCGTCGCTGTCATCACAATTCTGATCTGAAGGCACATTAGAGACACCCGCACCATCATCCGGATAGACACCCACATAATCACCAGCCGCCGATGGATTGGCACGCATTGCATCGAGGATTTCAGAAGCGATATAGACTGCCTGGGATCGAAAATAGGCACCCTGATTCGCCTGAAGACTTAGCATTTGCATGCCGACAACACCGAGCAAGCCGACCAGGAGTATGAGCACACTGACAAGCACCTCAATTAGGGTAAACCCACCCGAATGACGATGTTTGCGGGCATTAGTTCGAGCACTGGCAAGGATGTTTGCACCGCTATCGCACGATACAAAATCCGGCCGAGCGCGTTCCTTCGAACAGTTCGGTTCGTGTTTTCTTCCCACAGAAATCAAGTACCGGGACATACCAAATCCGTCGCTGTGTTGTCTTCAAGTACGCCATTACTGTCTTGATCAAAGGAGAGTCGGTTCTGACCAGACACTTGCACGACTACACCTCGTGCTTGCTCGGCACCACGTGCATCGCAAATGGCAAATGTTCCGGCATCGTCCTGAAGGATGCTGCCGTTGGCTTCGAACACGACCCGGTCGTCCGAAGGGAAGTCGACGGTCCTAGCGGTCACACCGGCCGGTAGTTCGTCCTGAACCCTAAGCAACTCTTCGTTACCGTTTAGCGTGCCATCGGACGGAGCACCGGACCCGTCACCACCGTCATCGACAAATACAAGCCAACCCGCTTCCCAGGCGCTTCCAGAGCAGGAAGCGCTATCGGTGGTGGGGCAAATCGCTACCGGCGAGTTGCGTATTACTGCCTCGGATCTGGCAAAGCTCAACGCACTGATTATCGTGTTTAGTGATGTTTGCAATCGGTTGCGCTGCAAACTCCCTTGGAAAGCTGGTCCGCCCACTGCCAACAGTATTGCGACCATAACAATCACCATCATCAACTCAACCAGTGTGAACCCACTAGCCGCACGCGACGAGGTCACCGAAAAACGCCGGGGTGACAACCGGTTTTTTGGGATGAGTAGAGAACGATGTCTGAGCGCACTTAACATCAGCTAAACATACCTAATCGGTACTGCTAGTGCTGCTTTAGGGCGATGAGCGGACGGTTTTCCCGACAGCCGGTGCTACAAGCGGTTTCTACAAACGGTGAAGAAAAGATTCAGCGATCAGCACAAGTGTGAATGAATTCGCTAAAGACACGCCGTTTACTAAAACGCGATAGAGGCACGGGTAATGACCTTGCTGACTAGCCAGCGGTGTACTCAAATTGAAGAAGGGCAGTTTCCTCAGCTCGAAAGAGGTCTCCTTCGATTACTTAGCTACTTAATGCACATCTTCCACTTCGACTCGGTGCACCAGCACATCAAATAGAATCGTACGACCTGCCAACGGGTGATTAAAATCTACGGTCACTTCCTCGTCGTCGAAGGCAACGACCATGCCCGGTAGCTCTCCTCCTGCCGCATCGGCAAAAGAACAAACAAGACCCAACTCCAGCGCTATATCTGAATCGAATCCATCTCGATTAACCCGCTGAACGTTCGCTTCGTTCGGCTGGCCGAATGCGTCTTCAGGTAACACGCGATAGAGCTTTCTTTCACCCGACCTCATACCGATTACTTTTTCCTCAAAACCGGGGAGGAGGTTGCCATCCCCTATGGCGAAGCTCACGGCCTCACCGCCGAAGTTGGAATCGACCTCCGATCCATCTTCGAGGCTCAACGAGAAGTTGACGTAAACCCTTGTGCCCGCGGATACCAACAGCAAGTTATTACTATCCATACGAATCCAGCAGCTACCCGACCGATCCGTCCCGAGATTGAAAGCTGTCTACGATAATGAAAAATGCACCTACGGAGATCGCCGCATCGGCAATATTGAAGGTGGGGAAGTACCACGAGTCGTAGTGGACACTTATAAAATCAACGACGTAACCCAAGCGAATACGATCTACGAGATTGCCTACAGCGCCACCTAGGACCAGCGCCAAACCCAGTGCAAGAGACCATTGTTCTTTCGGTACTCTTCTTAACCAAACAATTAATACCAAACTCACGACGGAGGCGAGGCCGGTAAATAACCAACGCTGCCACCCGCCCGCGTCACTCAGGAAACTAAACGCTGCACCGCGATTATAGTGCAAGGTAAAGTCGAACCAAAAGAACACTTTCACTGGAACCGCATAAGCAAGCTTGGCAAGGACCAGCAGTTTGCTGGCCTGGTCGAGGATAAAAATCGAAGTTGCTAGGAGGTACCAAGGCATAGTCGTGTTAATCGCTGGAGTAGTAGCTTAGGCGTACAAGCGTGTTTCACCAGCTCCTTCGATGTTAAGAATGCATCGGCAACAAAGCTGCGGGTGTTTGGGATTGCTGCCCACGTCGGGACTACGATGCCAACAACGTACACACTTGTCCGCGGTGGACTGGCTTACTAACACGCTCAGTCCGTCTATATCGGTCGGTGCGGCGTTCGCAGGTGAATCGGCTAGATCAGCCACAATTGCCCCTGAGGTAATCAGCACAAAACGCAATTCGTCGCCAATTTTCTCGAGGGTTTGTCGAAGAGTCTCGTTGCAGTAAAGAACAATCTCCGCATCAAGCGATCCTTTAAGTTCGCCCGCACTTCGTTTCAGCTCTAGTTGCTTGTTTACTTCCGCCCGAACATCGAACACTTGCTGCCAGAACTCTCTGCCCAAAGCGTCGCTCGCGGTAAGGCGGTCAAGGGACTCACCCCATTCCGCCAGCAATACCGATTCCTCCCTTTCTCCCGGCAGATTTTCCCATAGCTCATCGGCAGTAAAGGAGAGGATTGGTGCCATCCAGCGCGCCATGGCGTCGGCAATTCGATACAAAGCCGTTTGTGCGGACCTTCGCGCTCGGCTGTCGGCCTGGGTGGTGTATTGCCGATCTTTGATGATGTCTAGATAGAAGCCGCCCAATTCATTCGCGCAAAAATTATGGAGCCGATGAGTCACAAGATGAAATTGATAATCGTCATAGGCTTGCTGAAGCTGCTCCTGCATACGCGCCGCAGCATCCAGCGCCCAGCGATCCAGCGGTAGCAGCTCAGCGGTGGGAAGGAGATGTTGCTCTGGCTCGAACCCAGCGATATTGGCCAACATAAAGCGAGCGGTGTTACGAATCCTTCGATAACTATCTCCGGTCCGCTTCAGAATCTCGTCGGATACGGCCACTTCGTTGCGGTAATCAGTCGATGCAATCCAGAGACGAAGGATGTCGGCTCCTTGCTCGTTCATCGCTTTCTTCGCCGGAATGACATTACCCAGAGACTTCGACATCTTTCGCCCATCACCATCAACGGTAAACCCGTGGGTGAGCACCGCTTTGAAGGGCGCCTCCCCAAACGCCCCGACACTGGTGAGCATCGAGGATTGGAACCATCCTCGGTGCTGATCGCTGCCCTCAAGGTAAAGATCGGCCGGCGAATCCAAGTTGTCGCGTTTTCGCAATACGCAGGCATGAGTGACACCGGAATCAAACCAAACATCCAGCGTGTCGGTCACCTTTTCGTAGTCACTCGCATCCACGGGCAGCAACTCGTCAACGGACAAATCGAACCAGGCGTCAATACCGGATTCCTCTACCCGTTCGGCAACAAGCTCGATGAGCTCAAGCGTGTTTGGGTGAAGCTCGCCCGTAACCTTGTGGACAAACAACGTTATAGGCACGCCCCAGGTTCGCTGGCGCGAGATGCACCAGTCGGGCCGGTCGGAGAGCATTGACTCGATCCGCGTTTTACCCCAGTCGGGAATCCAGGCTACCTTATCGACTTGGTTCTGAGCCGCGTCCAGAAGATTGCGCGCATCCATGCTAATGAACCATTGGGGAGTCGCTCGCTGCACTACGGGCGTTTTGTGGCGCCAGCAATGCGGATAGGAATGATGGTAGTCCTCGTGATGCAGCAGTGTTCCGCACTCCCGCAGCTTTTCAATGATGGAAGCGTTGGCTTTGAATATATGTTGCCCCGCAAAAAATTCTGTTTCCTCGTTAAAGACTCCGCTGCCCAGCACGTTACTTTCCACGGGTAAGTTATAGCGATGCCCGACTAGGAAATCGTCTTGGCCGTGGGCGGGAGCTGTATGCACCGCTCCGGTGCCAGCTTCCGCAGTGACATGCTCACCAAGTATCACGGGAACTTGCCGGTCATAGAACGGATGCTGGAGCAGAAGATGTTCGAGCGAGGATCCCTTACAGCGTCCTACTATATTGACGCCACCGAGGCCAAAGCGTTCCGCACAGGACTCGGCAAGCGCCTCGGCAACGAGGAGCATCCGCTGCTGCCCCTCGAGCAGTACGTAATTAAAATCCGGGTGCAGGCTGACCGCTTGATTGGCAGGCAAGGTCCACGGTGTGGTAGTCCATATGGGGATGCAGATGGCGGTAATCCCGTTTGTCACGGCATCGGCAGCGACTCCACAGGCCGATACTAGAGCATGCGTATCAACCGCATCGAAGGCAACATCAATCGCTGGAGAGACGTGCGGCGCATACTCCACTTCAGCCTCCGCCAAAGCCGACCCACAATCAAAGCACCAATGGACAGGCTTATAGCCTTTACTCAGATGTCCGCGAGATACCAAACGTCCTAAAGTACGAATAATCTCCGCCTCATTAGCGAAGTCCATCGTCAGGTAGGGATTTGACCAGTCTCCGATTACACCCATACGGATAAAGTCTTTCCGCTGGTTATCGATTTGCCTGGTGGCATATTCACGACACTTTTGTCGAAACGCAGCGGGCGAAACCTTGACGCCCGGTTTCCCAACCTTTTTTTCCACATTGAGCTCAATCGGCAAGCCGTGGCAGTCCCAACCGGGTACATAGGGGGCGTCGAACCCATCCAGAGTTTTGTATTTGACGATAATGTCTTTCAGAATTTTGTTAACTGCGTGACCCACATGCAGATCACCATTCGCATACGGTGGTCCATCGTGCAGAATAAATTTGGGGCGTCCTGCACGGGCAGCTCTAATACGCCCATACAGACCTAGCTCATCCCAGTGTTGCAATCGAGCCGGCTCACGCTGGGCAAGATTAGCTTTCATCGGAAAACTAGTGCTTGGAAGATTGAGAGTATGTTTATAGTCGTTCATAGCTAATGTGCGGTCGTTTCCTAACTACTGCTAGCAAAATAACGGCGCACTGATTCCACATCGTTTTGTATTTGCGTTTTCAAAAGGTCAAGTGAATCGAACTTCTTTTCGTCACGGATTTTCTGATAGAAATCGACCGTTGCTCGCTTGCCATAGAGATCACCCTCCCAGTCAATTAGGTGCACCTCCAGGTTTGGCCTCAGCTCCTGACCAAGCGTTGGCCGGACTCCCACGTTTGCCACCCCTGCATACGGTCCTTCAGCCCCGCAATAGAGCTTTACGGCGAATACTCCGTTTAAAGGCACAGTTTTTCGACGCAGGACGATGTTTGCTGTGGGTGCTCCAATCGTTCGACCCAGCTGTTTTCCGTAAGCCACTCGCCCCGACATCGAATAGGGTCGCCCCAACAGGGCGCCAGCAAGTCTAAAATCCGCCTGCTCCAATGCACAACGCAGTCGAGAGCTGCTGACCCGTTCCTGTTCATGAATGACGCTCTTCGTCGAATGGCACTCGAAACCTTCGACCTCACCCAGCGATCGAATAAAGTCCGCGTCTCCCTCCCGCTTGAGACCGAAACGAAAATCATCGCCGATGACCAGAGAACTAACGTGTAAGCCATCGATAAAGATTCCGCGCGCAAAAGCATCCGCTGACATTGATCGCAGTTCCTCATTGAAACGCAAACACACTAGGCGATCGACACCGAGCTCGGAAATCGCTTGATACTTTTCACGAAAACTCTGAATGCGCGCTGGCGCTACTTCGCGCGCGAAATATTCGCGTGGAAGAGGCTCAAAGCTTACAAGGGTCGTCGGGACTCCGTGTACCCTACCCTGCTCTAGAAGCTGCGCGATCACGGCCTGATGTCCTCGATGGATGCCGTCGAAGGCACCGATGGTGGCAACACAGGGTTCGTTATTCGAGCGCAGACGGCCGAGTCCGCGAAGAAGCTCCATGGCTAACGTATGAGGTCACAGATTAAAGCGCGGAAGTATATCGGAGATCAGCGGATGCGCATACGTAAACCCTATTGCGCAAAACGATCGAAATAGAAGCTTTGTGGATGGCTCTAGGAATTGACACGAGGCGCTTTAAAGTCTTGCAGGTGCATGCCACTGAGCCGTAAGCACAGGACATAGGCGATAAAGCCTGCAAAACAAATCGTGAGTATGCGTATTGATCGGGACCACCATATCTCCGTTACCAGATCAGCCCCATCAGGACGGAGCCAAAGCAGAATCATCATCATCACGATACAGCTCAGCACCATTCTAGGTAGGAAGAGCCTCCATTGGGGACCGAATTGATAACACTTCGACTTGATCAATCCACGCCAGAGCAAAGCAGCATTGAGCGCGGCGCTAGTTGCGGTAGCCAAGGCGAGGCCAACGTGCCCCAGCTGAAGATACCTCGTCAAGAGGAATACAAAGATCAGATTCAGGAGCATGTTCGCAAGCATCGCCCAGATACCGATGCGGACCGGTGTCTTCATATCCTTGCGTGCGTAGTAGCCGGGGGCAAGCACTTTGATGAGCATGAAGGAGCACAAACCTAGGGCGTAGGCTTGCAAGCTCAGTGATGCCATAGCCACATCTTTGTCAGTCAGGGCGCCGTACTGAAAAAGCGTCACTAAGATTGGCTGAGCTAAGATAATCAGCGCAATCGCGGCGGGTACGCCAACTAGCAATACCGATCGAACCGCCCAATCGAGGGTGATCTTATATTCTTCACTACGCGCGGAAGCTTGCTGCGCTGAAAGCGTGGGCAAAATCACCGTAGCGACGGCGATCGCGAAAACCCCAAGGGGTAACTCGGTCAGACGGTCTGAATAGTACAGCCAGGATACGCTTCCCGTGGGGAGGAAAGAGGCAAGCACAGTATCTAAGAGTAGATTTATCTGGCTAACAGACACACCAAATAAAGCGGGAATCATAAGCGTCATCACCTGCTTCACGTGCGGGTGTCTAGGCGCCCAGCGAGGTCGAGGCACTAAGGCTAAGCGATACAAAGAAGGCAGCTGGAACAGCAGTTGTGCGACCCCGCCCACAACAACGCCTGCAGCAAGTGCATACACCGGTTCGTTGAGCATTGGCGCCACCAGCACAGCGGCGCCGATAAGACAGAGATTAAGCAGGACCGGTGTGAAAGCTGGAACCGCAAATCGCCCGTAACTGTTCAGCACTGCACCGCATAATCCTGCGAGGGAAATAAGCATCAAATAGGGGAAGGAAATTCTGATCAAGTCTGAGGTCAGTGCGAACTTATATTCGTCCGCCAAATACCCCGGAGCAAAGAGCGCCGCAACCAATGGCGCCGCGACCATGGTTAAGATTGTGAGGACGAGCAATACGCCTCCTAGCACGCCGGCTGCGCGATCCACCAACTCTCGAACAGCGGCTTTTCCACCCTCTTGTTTGCACTCCGCTAGCACAGGTATGAAGGCTTGCGAGAAGGCACCATCGGCAAACAAGCGACGTAGAAAGTTAGGGATTTTGAAGGCAATGAAAAACGCATCGGCATTGGCATTCGCACCGACCGTGTTCGCAAAAGCCACGTCCCGGATGAGGCCCATCACTCTGGATAGAGAGGTAACGGCACCCACGGTGGCACTAGACTTTAGTAGACCGGCGCTTGTTGCACCTTCTTCCCCGTCACTAGTCGTGGTTTCGTCGCGAGTACTCATGAGATCAGAACGCGGAGCTAGAGCCAGCGATGCCTCAGCTCATCAACGTGGAGCGCAAACCATTGCAGGGCCACCAAGGTATGGCCATTGTTGATCTGCCCCTCCTTGAGCGCTTTCATCACAACATCGCGTGGTATTCGATGTACTAAGATGTCTTCCCCCTCCGAAGCTAGGCCACGGACTTTTCCGTCTGCCGCTGTCAGCGCACGTCCGCAGAAAAGACGAACATGCTCCGTACAGGCCCCGGCACTTGGATAGTAGGCCGCGATCGGCTCGATCAAATCGAGCTCACAACCCGCCTCCTCGATCGACTCTCGTCGCGCGACGTCGAGGTCGTCTTCGCCCGCTTCAACGATGCCGGCGATCAGTTCGAGCATCCACGGGCTGTCCCCGTCTCGGACACAGCCTGCTCTAAATTGCTCGATCAAAATTAGCGAGTCTGTAGAAGGATCATAGGGCAACACGCCGACCGCATCCCCTCGCTCAAAAACCTCACGGACTACCGGCTGGCTCCAATCGCCAGCAAATGCTCTATGTTGAAACTTGCGACGATGCACTTTGAAATAACCGTCGAACACCTGTTCGTCGCCAAGCACTCGAACATCTTCTTTAGCAAACCGAAGCTTGAAACTCATGGATCAAGCCTGCGTACGTGCCAACGCACGTCTTGCGCATGCGCGTCTACCTTATCCGCAACATCCAGTACCAAGGCAAACAGCGCCATGCGCACTACAACTCCGTTGTCCGTTTGACGAAAAATTGCGAGATTTGGGTTGTCGTTTAGATCGTCATCGAGTTCCCTCGCGGGCGCTCGCGAATCACGCGGTAACGGATGCATGATCACCGTGTTGGGGTCACAGTTGCGCGTGTATATCTGTTGGTTTAGGCGAAACCGCCCACGATAGAGGTCTGCCTCCTCACTGGATGTAAAGCGCTCTTCCTGAAGACGAGTGCTGTACACAATATCCACGTTGGTGATACCACTCTCGAGGTCTTCTAGTTCAGTTACTTCGTGTCCAGCCGCGCGTAGCATCCCCGCTATTTCCTCGGGCATGCGCAACTCAACGGGTGAAATCAAAGCGACATGCACCTTTTCAAACAGGCAGAGGAGTTTGCAAAGCGAGTGAACCGTTCGCCCAAAGCGCAGATCACCTACCATGGCGATGCGCAGCCCATCTATTTGCCGATCCTTTGAAGCCAGCTCTTTCTTAATCGTGTACAGATCAAGTAGTGCTTGCGTAGGGTGTTCGTTACTGCCGTCTCCACCGTTGATAACCGGTACGCGACTCGCGCTCGCGAATTCCGCTACGGAGCCAACTTCGGGATGACGCATAGCGATAACGTCGGAGTAACCGGATAAGACTCGCGCGGTATCAAACAGAGACTCGCCTTTGGTAATAGACGTGTTTTCGAAGCCGGTCGTCTCACGAACTTCACCACCCAACAGGTTGAAGGCGCTGCCAAAGCTAACGCGTGTTCGGGTGCTGGGCTCAAAGAACATTGAACCTAGGATCGCGCCCTCTAAAACGCGTGTAACCCGCTCTCGCCGCGCGTAGGGCTCCATCCGGTCAGCGCAGCTAAAAACCGCCTCCACATCGACACGCTCAAATTGGCCTACCGAAAGAATATGGCTGCCCGCGAAGTTCATTGGCTTGGGTGTCCATGGGTGTGACCCAGGTATTATACGGCTGTGGCTCTCATGCGCCTATTTCGCCCGAAGATAAACACCTAAACCAATCCTCAAGGGCATTTAATATGCCTACTTTTTGCTTATCGGTGCTGAGTTCCTGTCGACGGACTTCGATGAGCGCTTCGAACTCCGGCGCGCTCAGTGATCCGTTTTCAGCTCCTTCAACGCCGTTTGTAAGGCGCTCCGCGCAGAAGGTAAGCCATGCCTCTCGCTCCTCCTTCAAAAGCGTATCGGGATAGTTGCGAGCGCGAAATCGAAACCACATAGCCTCCAGACGATTGTCTTCGAATATTGGCCTGGCGCTCGTCATGTTTGTCGGATCCAATCGGAGCAAGTCATCGAGCGTCGATCGGTCGAGAGCCGACAAAAAGCCGCCGGAGTAGAGGCTAAGGTCAACATCGTCGCTGGGCCTGGCGCTGTCGTAGCACACCGCTTGGCGGAGCTTGTCACTCATTGAACCCGGATATCGTGCCTCGTAGCGCTTTAGGTAGTTGGCGTTGTCCTCAATCATCGCGCGATCGATGCCCGCGCGAAGTGCCACTTCGTCGCTAAGCATTTTGAATGGCAATAAAACAGGACAACGGTTGAGATGGACACTCTTTATGCCCGGCCGCACAAGACCGGGGCCTAGCATTTCGAACGACGTATACAGTTGGGTTTTGATCTCACTCACTGGCAGCTCTAACCAGTCCGCCAAGGGTACGCGAAGATCAACCATGATGACTTCGTTGCTATTGCTCTCGTGCTTGCATATGGGGACCACAACGCCCAGATTTGCATTAACTGCGCCAAACATACCGGAGACGTGTAGGAGTGGTTTGAAGGAGCCTAGTTCCAGACTTTTCAAGGCAGCCGCCTTGCTCCTATGGGTAAACAACCATTCAAAGAGACGTGGCTGCTTGTCCTTTAATAAGCGAGCAAGGGCGATCGTTGCCTTCACGTCGCTCAGCGCATCATGCGCACTCTCTTGATCAAGCTCGTTAGCTGCTGCTAGGTCCTCCAGGCGAAAACTCGGCAGCCCATCGCTTCGCCGAGGCCAGTTGATCCCATCGGGGCGCAAGGCGTAGGCGGTGCGAACTGCGTCGATAAGGTCCCAACGAGAACGTCCTTGCCCATACTCCCTGCGGTAAGGGTCGCGAAGATTTCTATGCAGGGTAAAGCGAGTTACCGTGTCGTCGAAGCGCAGCGAGTTGTAACCCAAACTGCAGGTGCCGGGTTCGTATAACTCACGATGAATCCGGGCGATAAAGTCACTCTCTGCTACACCTGCGTCATGCGCCTGCTGCGGAGTAATGCCCGTTAATAAACAGGCATCGGGATGGGGAAGGTAATCGGGAGTGGGTTTTGCATAGAGGACTAGGGGATTGCCAATGGGATTAAGTTCTAAATCCGTTCGCTGCCCGGCGAACTGCGCAGGCCGATCCAACTGGGGGTTGGCCCCCCAGGTTTCATAGTCGTGCCAATAAAAACTCGCGTCCGTCACCGCTTCGCTCTAGCTGCTCATGCGTCGCTGCTTGTCCACACACTGAGTAAACTCAATAAGTTACTGGCTAGGCGTGGGTGTTTGTAACGCTCTAAGTTGCGTCTGTAGCTGGCTGATATTCCGGCTAGTGCTTTGCCGGAAGGAATTGATTGAAGAAATCCACTCTTCGTTAGCCGACACCCGTTTGTTGAGCTTGGTGAGATCGAGGCTGATCCTATTCAGCGTATCCGCTACCCGTTCGACCTCGGACTGGCTGCGCTGCGCGCTAGTCATTAGCCGCTCAAGGTCTCCGGAGATCCGTTTTAGCGAGGCAATATCCTCACGGGCTTGCGACAAGTTTTGCTGCGTAGCAGCCAGCGCTTCCGCGTTCGCGCTAATCGATCCATCAAATCGTTTCGCTGAGGCTTCGAGGATACCGAGTCGCTCCTTCGACTTCTTCCACACATTGTCCCAAAGCTTGCGGACCTCCGAATCTAACTCTCTTATTTTCGCAGCTTGAACAGCTGCGTTTTGACTCATGCCCTCGTCCGTATCGGTCAGACGAGCCTCTAGATCGCCAATGCGGGCCTCATAGCGTTCAAGAACGTGACCCGCTTGCGTGAGTTGCTCTTGCAACTGCCAGGCCCAGGCGCACGCTGCTAGGGCGGCGCAAAAAGCTATGAAAAGCGTTACCCCAGTAAAAACACCGATGCCGCCAGCGCCACTGCCGTCGCCTCGACCTCCCGATCGGCTTCCACCTTTACGAGCGGAACCGCGCGGTCGTGGTACCGCCGCCTTTGTCGTAGCGCCATCTCTGCTTGCGCTGATCGAAGGAATAGAGCCGATGTCGTCGTCTTTGGCCATGTTGAGTAATCGTTCGAATGAGCTGGGTAAATTATATAGGGCGGACACAAAAAAGCCCGACTAGCGAAGATAGCCGGGCTTTCTCTGTAAAAGACGACGTTTACATCATGCCGCCCATTCCACCCATGTCGGGCATCGGCGCCGCTGGGGCCTTGTCATCAGGTGCTTCAGCGATCATTACTTCGGTAGTGATCATAAGCCCTGCTACCGAGCCGGCGGCCTGAAGAGCGGTTCGAGTGACCTTGGCGGGATCAAGAATACCGCTGTCGATCATATCGCCGTACTCACCCGTTGCCGCGTTGTAACCGAAGTTGCCTTCGCCTTGTCGTACCTTGTCGAGAACAACCGATGCTTCGTCACCCGCGTTATCGACGATTTGACGAAGCGGACCTTCCATTGCACGCAGAGCGGCGGCAATACCTTGGTTCTGGTCTTCGTTATCACCTTCCAGACCGGTGATTTCCGAAACGGCGCGAACAAGAGCAACACCACCGCCCGCAACCACGCCTTCTTCGACCGCTGCACGAGTAGCATGCAGGGCGTCTTCAACGCGCGCTTTCTTTTCCTTCATTTCGATCTCAGTAGCTGCTCCTACTTTGATCACAGCTACACCGCCGGCAAGCTTAGCGACTCGCTCCTGCAGCTTCTCGCGATCGTAGTCAGAAGAGGTATTCTCGATTTGAACACGGATTTCGTTTACGCGCGCCTGAATGGCGGACGCATCACCGGCACCGTCGATAATGGTGCTGTTGTCCTTATCCATGGTCACGCGCTTGGCGCTTCCGAGGTGCTCGAGGGTCGCCGACTCAAGGTCCAGGCCGACTTCTTCGGAGATAACCGTACCGCCGCTTAGGATTGCGATGTCTTGAAGCATCGCTTTGCGACGATCACCGAAGCCCGGCGCTTTACAAGCGGCCACTTTGACAATACCGCGCATGTTGTTAACAACCAGCGTGGCAAGCGCCTCGCCTTCAACGTCTTCTGCAATGATGACGAGCGGCTTAGATGCCTTAGCAACCTGCTCAAGCAGAGGTAGCAGCTCACGGATGTTGGAGATCTTTTTGTCGACCAACAAAATGAACGGCGCTTCTGAATCCACGCTCATGCTGTCTTGATTGGTGATGAAGTAAGGAGATAGATAGCCACGATCAAACTGCATGCCCTCGACTACGTCGAGTTCGTTCTCAAGACCGGAGCCTTCTTCGACGGTGATCACTCCCTCTTTGCCGACCTTTTCCATCGCTTGAGCAATGATTTCACCAACAGCTTCGTCAGAGTTAGCCGAGATAGTGCCAACCTGCGCGATTGCCTTGCTGTCTTCGCAAGGAATAGAGGCTTCCTGTACTTTTGCGACAGCCGCAGCTACGGCCTTGTCGATTCCGCGCTTGAGGTCCATTGGGTTCATGCCCGCGGCGACAGACTTGAGCCCTTCGTTGACGATGGACTGGGCCAGTACGGTCGCAGTGGTGGTGCCATCACCGGCAGCGTCAGAAGCTTGCGAAGCAACTTCCTTCACCATCTGCGCGCCCATGTTTTCGAACTTGTCTTTGAGCTCGATCTCTTTCGCGACGGAGACACCGTCCTTGGTCACCGTGGGTGCACCGAAAGACTTGTCCAAAATCACGTTGCGGCCCTTTGGCCCGAGCGTCGCCTTCACAGCGTCCGCTAGAATATTCACACCGGCCAGCATGCGCTGGCGTGCTTCGTCGGCAAAAAATACGTCTTTTGCTGCCATGTTGTTTTTTCCTCAGCTAATTCTGATTTTGCGGTTGGTATTCGGTGTCTTACTCGACGACAGCGTAGATTTCGCTTTCGCCCATAATAATCAGCTCTTCACCATCTACTTCGATGGTGTTGCTGCCGGCGTACTGCCCGAATACCACGGTGTCACCTACCTTCACCGCGAGGGGACGTGTTTCTCCACTATCCAGAGCCTTGCCGTCGCCCACTGCGACAACTTCTCCCTGGTTCGGCTTTTCCTTCGCGGAGCCGGGAAGAACGATCCCACCAGCCGTAGTTT
>JBCBZV010000057.1:0-25732 GCA_039815155.1 Pseudomonadota bacterium | reverse complement strand
GAAGGAGAGACTCGAACTCTCACGCCATAAGGCACTGGAACCTAAATCCAGCGCGTCTACCAATTCCGCCACTCCCGCAAAACCTGTTGTGTCTGCCGATTCGAAAGCAACCAACGTCGTCCCGAAAATTAACCCAAGCCAATGAAAATAAAGGATTTTTACGGCCGGAAGGTAAGGGGTGGACTGCTCCGAAGGGGCGCGATTTTGCCATAGCCTCGTGCGAGCGGCAATACGTCTTTTAATCCGTCAAACAATTCGGGTCGAAAGCGTACTTTCCGGCTAGCCAATCACCCAGTTCCGTGGCCGCTAGCGTGTCATCTTGGCTCAGCTTTTCCAGCTCAGAACGGTAGGCTCGATCCAACTCCCCTAAGCTGATCTCGTCTAGCGGCAGCAATTTCGACAAGAGCCTCCTCGTAATACCTGCCTTTCCCAAGATGAGGGACGGGTCTCGATCTTTTCCCGCAACAGGCGGGTAACACCGGGGGAGCGACAAGAGTGCTGGTAAAGAGAGAGCGCCTTGATTCATCGCGTTACACCAGTGACTCCCGATCCTTGGCGCAAGCTCGTCGCCGTTACGCTCTAGAGGCTTGAAATACAGATGCTCAGATCGAGACTGGCTATCGTTGACCGGGTAATTATCCCAAAGCGCTAGTCGCTTTCCGAAGGCAGCGACGCTTCGTAAATCAGCCGCATCTATACGATCACTGCACACCTTAGGACCGGTCCAAAACACGCTTACCTGCTCGGGTAGTCCCAACGCCAACTCGTTCAGGTAAGCAGTCGGTCTTGGTCCAAACAAACGATCGAGAACCGGGTCGTCACTGTAGTAGGTGGGACAAACCGCCAGCACCCAGTTAGGGAACCATTGCTGAACGTCCCAAACTATTTCTAACTGACGACTAGCCAAAGACTCTGCGCGTCCGGACATATCGTCAAACAGTATTGCTAGTGCCGTACAGCCCGTCGCTTCAAGTTGAAGAAGCTTATCTCTAAGCGACTGACGTGTCTGAACGTCGTAATTAGCATAAGCCTCGAAAGGGGAAAGGCCGAGATGAAGGCGCAGCCCCGCATTCGAGGCCGACTCGTGCATCCGTCTTAAGCGCTTGCTTTGCGATGTTTCGAGCGGATGGCGCCAAGCTTTACGCAAGTAGGAAGCCGCTTTTGGTGCGTACATAAATTGCGTGAAAGCGCCGTCGGCTAGCCAATCGAACATCTGCTCCCGAGTCATATCAGGCCACTCATGGCCATAAAAACCTTCGATCACGCCAAAAGTTGGGTTTTCGGTCACAAGAAAAGCCTATTAATGCAAAGCGGGATTAAAAAGTTGTTAGCTAATACCCAAACGAGCTAATCATGGGCGGTTCTGGGATGGAAAAATCTTTTAATTTGGCGATACTATACCCGTGACTCCATTTCCTCGCAGGAATGGTTTCGCCGGAGCACACCCAATGCTCCGTTGTGAAGGACGATGTTCCTTTATGTTTCACTCCTAATGGTCTTATTGGGCCCCTTTTGGGGCCCTTTTTTTTAGCTATAAGCCTATAAATCAATATCTTACGGGTGTTTTTTTAAAGTAAGATATTATTTCCACTAACTGTTCAGATGCTTAAACACGGGGTCTGTGAATCGGTATCCGTGAATCAATCAAGTCTCCGTCCTCGGATACAGTCCAGCGGCGCACAGCTTTTATTTGGCATCTTCAGCCAATCGCCGTAGACGCATTGCGGCCAATCAGATTAGGACATACACGCTAAAAAGTAGCTGATGGCGTTCACTCGGTCACTGATAACTACCGGATGAGCTGAGGGTTGTGAGTTCGGTTTTAACCGCTGCGGCCATTAACAGTAGCAGTTAAAACGAATGGGAAGTGAACGAGCAAGCGTTGTCAGGAGTGAAGTGGTTTCAAGGAATTGAGTTTGAAGGAACTGGGTTTGAAAGAGTTGGGTTTGAAAAACATTGATTTGAGGGCCGTTCGCGGAAAGCAAAAATAAAACTACAAACCGTTACATGACTCACTACTACATTGTGTGGGTGGGCCGTTCGGAGCTCAACATACCGGCTAGGTACTCTTCGATTTTGGCGTTTGCCGCTGCGTCTTGCTCCGAAAACTGAACGCCAATCCCAGACGTTCTATTTCCCTGCGCCCCGCGCGGCGTTACCCAAACGACTTTTCCAGCAATCGGAATCTTTTCCGGTTCTTCCATCAGCGTCAGCAACATAAATACCTCATCGCCAATGTCATAGCTTTTATTCGTTGGCACAAACAAGCCGCCGTTTTTAATGAACGGCATGTAAGCAGAATAAAGTACAGCTTTGTCTTTGATGGTCAGGGACAAAATGCCCTGATGTCCTGCGCCTTGTTCACTCATTCTTAGAAGTAAACGTCCAAGTTAGATGAAGTGTAGCACCGAGCTTATCGCTCCCCTAGCGCCATAAGCTGCCGAGCAAGATTAAACTTCAGCAAATCGGCCTGCGGGTTGCTTCCACCAGCGTGGGCCAAACGCAGTGCACGCAGCTCATCCAAAACGTGGAATGCTTGTCTCTTTCGAGAGTATTCCCAATCGTCCATGGACTCATGCTCCCGTCCAACGTGTCCAACGTGTCCAACGTGTCCCACGCTACGCCCCGGCCCATGCCCCGCCTCATCCAGCGCACCACCCTTTATCAGCGCCTGGAGCCGACTCTCAAATAAATCCAAGTACTCATCGATGCTCAGTTTGGCACCGATCATCGCAATCGAATTTGCAACGGAGCTAGCATCTTGCGAATGTTGAGCACCAGCTGCCGCTAGCGCTCGATGTAACGCTAACCAATGCTCGCCAGAATCACTTACGACAAGTCCTTTAATGTCAATCGGCCTAGCAGGGCACAGGTGCATCCATTCGTTTAGCGTAGCGCTGCCAAGCTCAGGCAATTCGTCCCGCAACCAAGCCGCTGTCTGTTCATGCGTTGGGGCGGGTAACACCCACCGCTGACAGCGCGATCGTATCGTCGCGGGAATGAACGCGCCCGGCTTTGAGACAAGAATTAATACGGTGCCAGAACTGGGCTCCTCAAGGCACTTTAAAAGAGCGTTACTTGCCCCACGGGTCATCGATTCCGCCGGCGAAATGACAATAACTTTCCCTTTACCCAAGGCTGATGTCTTGTTTGCGAAGTCGATGGCGCGGCGAATCTGATCTATACCCAAGCTCTTTCCTTTTTCTTCCGGATAAACCGATAAGAAATCGGGGTTACTCCCAGCGGTAAGGAGATCGCAGCTTTTGCAGCTGGCACATACAGCCGCATCGTTCGGCTCGGATAAATCACACAGCAGAATTCGGGCAAGGGTCGTCGCAAAAGCGTTACGACCGGTCCCGCTTTGTCCTTCAAACAACAAAGCGTGCGGGAATCGGTCTGCGAGGAGTGACGCACCCAGCTGCTCCCAGACACGTACATGCCAGGGATAAAAAGCCAGGTCTGCGCGGTTCGCACTAGCGCTCATCAAACGTCACCGCGTATTTTTCTATAAGTTCATCTAGATGCTTGTGCAGTTGTATTTTTACGCTTGCTAGCTCTCGATTGGCGTCGACGATCCAATAGCGCCCAGCCAGTTTCTCGGCGCGATGCAAATAAGCAGCACGAACGCGCTCAAAGAAAGCGATATCTTCTCTCTCAAAACGGTCGAGGGCAGCCCTACCTCTCGCCCTAGCCAGGCCTACTTCTGGAGATACGTCCAACAGTAATGTGGCGTCGGGCTGCAAGCCTCCTTGTACCAGCTTTTCTAGCACCGAGACCGAATCGGAGCCTAGCCCCCTACCCCATCCCTGATACGCATATGAAGCATCAGTAAAACGGTCACAAAGAACGCACTGCCCCCGCTCAAGTGCAGGCCGCACGAGCTCTGACAAGTGCTGTGCGCGTGCAGCAAACATCATCAGCAGCTCCGCGAGCGAATCGATATCCGTATCGCGGGGAGTTAGCAGAAGATCTCGCAGTTGCTCGCCCAAGGCCGTTCCACCCGGCTCTCGGGTGCACACCAGGGGAATCGATGCCTGTTGGAAGCGCGCTTGAATCAGCTCCACCGCAGTGCTTTTACCAGCGCCCTCTCCCCCTTCAATGGTGATAAACAAACCTTTTCGGTTCATCTTCTCTCCGTTGCCGGACTTTCGGCCGGGGATGAACGATAGTCTGACCGCCGCGTATGCTGAAAGCGGGCCACCGCCTCATTATGAGCTTGCAAAGTACTCGAAAACTCGTGGCTCCCATCGCCCCGAGCGACAAAGTAGAGCGCATCTCCAGCCTCCGGTTGGAGCGCTGCGGTTAGCGCGTCCCGTCCGGGTAGCGCGATCGGGGTCGGCGGCAGACCTTTAAGCCGATAGCTGTTGTACACATTAGTCTCGTCTCTTAGATGGGCGCGAGTAAGATTGCCATCGAACTCCGCTCCCAATCCATAGATTACCGTAGGGTCCGTTTGCAACCTCATACCGAGCTGTAATCTACGCACGAACACACCTCCTATGCGAGCGCGTTCCGCAGCGAGGCCGGTTTCTTTTTCGATAATCGACGCCATCACCAGAGCTTCGTAAGGGTCCAGATAGGGCAGTGCCGGGTCGCGTGTGGACCAGGCTTCGCCCAAGGCCTCACGCATAAGAGCATTCGCCGAGATCAAAATTTCAAGATCCGTGGCGCCGCGCTCATATTGATAAGTTTCTGGCAGAAATAAACCTTCCGCATGGGTGTGGGGCTCAACAATACGCAGCAACTCAGGGTCCTGCACACCGCTCAACACGGTGAGCACGCCATCGCTGTTTTGGATAGTGTTTAGTGCCTCATCAAGGCGAATACCTTCCGGCAGGGTTACAAAATAGCGAACGGTATTTTGACTGTGCAGGAGCGCCAGTAGGTCTTTGGGCGTTGTTCCAGACGGAATTTCAAACTCACCCGTGTGCATGCGAGCATCGGCGCCGGTCATCCGCGCCACAAGATTCAATACTTGTGGATACTTCAACGCGCGCATCTCGGCAAGACTCGAGGACACAGAGCTAAAACCGTCGCCCTCGAGCACTTGAAGTTCGACACTGTCGCCAGGAATCAGTAACGGAGTCGTGTACCAGTGGGCGAAGTAAAAGCTGGTTGCACCAAAACACAACAACAGGAAACTAAACGCCAGCAGCAACCAACGCAACAAACCACCCATCATAGTGAGCACGCCGTACGCAATGCCTGGAAGTAGTGTTGCTGAAGTCGTAGCAGCGCCCGGGGGAGATGAAGTTCTGTATCGCCTATGCGCTTGATGAAACGTATTCCCAGCAGGCTATTAGTTACAAACGCGCCGTCCGATTGTTGCAAATCCACCATGCCTACTTTGCTTTCCGCCACGCCAAAACCGCAAGCGGCCGCCAACTCATTGAGAATCAAAGCTCGTCTGGTTCCGGCGATACCGGCATCGCTTATCTCCGGAGTCGTGAGCTTACCCTGGTGCAGAAGAAAGACGTTCGCCGTACTGGTACAGTTGATACGGTTCTGTTCGACGCCCATGAGCATGTCGTCGTAACCGTCTTCTCGTGCGGTTCTCGCAGCCATTACCTGCTCTAGTCGATTGCAATGCTTGATACCGGCCAGCAATGGCTGTTTCGCCATCGCAAAAATCTTAGGCGAGAGATGAAGGGGAGATCTAGGCGTCATCGGATCCTCGTTCAACGGGCTTGTCCTTAGACGCTCCCGCAAACAAATCTCTTCTGGGCCAGCGTAGCCGCGCGGTCCACTTCCTCTACTGATGCTAAGCCGCAGCGAATGCGGTTCGACTAAATTTGACGCCTCCTGTTCAAGCTCATGAAAGAGACCATCGACATCAATTGGAAAACGAAGCACACGAGCACCAGCTAGCAATCGTTCCTTGTGCAGCCGCAGCCAGGGAATTTTGCCGTTAACGCAAAGAAGCGTTTCGAACAAACCATCTCCGTAAAGAAAACTGCGGTCGTCGCTGGGAACAGACGTGCTGTGCAAGCTCTCGAATTCAACGTCCTCTGCCATTTTTTGCTATTGGTGCTGGCGACAGCAGAATACTTCTAGCTAGACCTTGGCAAAAATCAACGAGCCATTGGTGCCACCAAAGCCAAAAGAATTAGAGAGCGCGTGCGTTATTTGACTGTCGCGAGCCACCTTCGGTACGTAATCAAGCACGCAGCCTTCATCCACGTTTTCTAGGTTGATGGTCGGTGGAATGAGCTGATCTCGGATTGCCAAGATCGAAAATATCGCCTCTACGGACCCGGCGGCGCCGAGCAAATGGCCGATCATGGACTTAGTCGAACTCACCGCCAACGACTGAGCAGCATTGCCAAAAACAGACTCAATCGCGCGGCTTTCCGCTAGGTCTCCAGCCAGGGTCGAGGTGCCATGCGCGTTTATGTACTGCACGTTTTCTGGGCTGAGCTTGGCATCACGCAGTGCGTTCCCCATTGCCGCCGCAGCACCGGCTCCGTCTTCGGGAGGAAGCGTCATATGATACGCGTCGCCACTCATGCCAAAGCCCACTAGTTCCGCGTAAATGTTCGCGCCTCTTGCGACCGCGGCATCGAACTCTTCGAGCATAACGACGCCGGCACCGTCTCCGAGTACGAACCCATCGCGATCTTTATCCCAGGGTCTAGAGGCGGCCTCTGGGTCGTCATTTCGGGTAGACAGCGCTCTAGCGGCAGCAAAACCGCCCAAACCAACTTTGGTTGTAGCCATCTCCGCACCACCGGCAAGCATCGCATCCGCATCCCCTTGGGCGATCATTCGCGCCGCCAAACCAATATTGTGCGTGCCAGTCGTACAGGCGGTAACGACAGCGATATTCGGACCCCGCAGACCGTACCTCACCGATAAATTGCCGCCGATCATATTGATGATCGAGCCCGGTACGAAAAAGGGTGATATTTTCCGCGGACCGCTTGCGTTAACGATTTCCGAGTTTTTTTCGATCTGGCCAATGCCGCCAATGCCCGAGCCGATCGCACAGCCAATGCGAGAGGCCTCTTCAGTCGCCACCTGGTAACCGGAATCTTCAAATGCCTGGATGCCCGCTGCCATACCATACTGGACAAACACGTCCATCTTGCGCTTCTCTTTGGTTGAGAAGTAGGTATCCCCGTCGAATTCACGCACGCTCGCGCTGAAGCGAGTGCTATAACTCGACACATCAAAGGTGCTGATCGAAGCGGCTCCGCTACGACCTTCGCGGATTGCGGCCCAAGTGGTCTCCACATCGAGGCCTACCGACGTGACCAAACCCAGTCCGGTAACTGCCACTCGCCTTCCGTTCACAACAGCAACTCCTACAGATGCTCGCACTGACGATTTAGCTGTGCGTGCGCTCTGATCAACCACAGCGAATTCGAGCATGCGGTCAAGCGCCCACTCACCCTAAACACTGTCAACATTGTCGTAAAAAAGGAAAAGCCGCGCTATCCAGTGACAGACACGGCTTTCCTAATGGATGCACGGCCTAAGTTAAGACCGTGCGTAACGCTTACGAAGCGGGTATCAGGCGAGATTTTCGTTGATGTAGTCAATCGCCAGTTTGACGGTTGTGATCTTTTCCGCTTCCTCATCGGGAATTTCGGTTTCAAACTCTTCCTCGAGCGCCATGACCAGCTCGACAGTGTCGAGAGAGTCAGCACCGAGGTCTTCAACGAAGGAAGCCTCAGTTTGAACTTCTTCTTCTTTTACGCCGAGCTGCTCGGCGACGATCTTCTTTACGCGTTCTTCAATACTGCTCATTTTTGTAGCTTTCTCCTGAGAAGGGCACGTGTTGTCCCAACAAAACCGGGCAGACTCAAAGTCTACCGAACTTTTCCAATCCGTAATACACCCCAGATTAGCCCTATCTTTAAGCCATATACATGCCACCGTTTATCTGGATCGTCTCTCCAGTGATGTAAGCGGCACCATCACCGCAAAGAAAGCTCACCAATGAGGCAATTTCTTCCGGTGCGCCCAATCGCGCGAGAGGTATTTGAGACAGCATCAACGATCGCTGATCGTCTGTTAGCGCCTGAGTCATATCAGTATCTATAAATCCCGGCGCCACCGCATTCACCGTGATGTTTCGACTTCCTACCTCTCGGGCAAGAGCGCGAGTAAAGCCCGCGGCACCGGCCTTGGTCGCTGCATAATTACTCTGTCCGGCGTTACCCATCGCGCCTACCACCGAGGTGATGTTGACGATTCGACCCCAACGCGCTTTTGTCATACCGCGAAGAACCGCCTTCGACAGGCGATAGAGAGCGGTCAGGTTCGTATCAACAACCTGGTCCCATTCGTCTACCTTCATGCGCAGTAAAATATTGTCGCGAGTGATGCCCGCATTGTTAACCAATATCAGCGGGGCCCCGGAGCTTTCGTTGACCTCGTTCAGCAGATGGGACACGCTGTCCGGATCGGTGACGTTCAGCGTCTTTCCGACCCCACCGGTTGACTCCAAGGCTCTTGTTATCGCTTGCGCGCCGGAATCGGTAGTTGCCGTACCTATTACCGTATGCCCCGCCGACGCAAGATGCTCCGCTATGGCACGACCTATACCTCGGCTTGCCCCGGTTACTATGGCAACTTTATTTTCCATCGCGTTGTTTCTCCTTGCCACTCATAGGCTAGCTAAACGGAACAGCGTGCTTTCGCTGTTTACTGATCAGCTAGATCAGCTTGCGCTGCGAGTAACGCGTCGGGGTCCTCTAGGTAGTGGCACGGCAGACTCTTCTCGATACGTCGCAACAATCCGCCGAGAACTTTTCCCGGCCCACATTCAACAAAGGCAGAAGCGCCTCTTTCTCTTAGCTTCGCGACGCAAAAAGTCCAGCGCACGGGCGATGCTATTTGCTCCACCAAAAGTTCACGAATTCTCGATGGGTCGCTCTCCGACTGGCCGTGAACATTATGCAGCACAGAGATCTCAGGCGTAGCAAGTTTGAGACCGTCGAGCACCTCTTGTAGGCGCTCTCCTGCGGGCGTCATTAGGCTTGTATGAAATGGAGCACTTACCGGTAGCGGCATAGCTCTCTTCGCCCCCGCACCCTTGAGCTTTTCTATCGCGATCTCTACCGCTTGTTTACGGCCGGCAATCACAACCTGTCCCGGGGCGTTGAAATTCACCGCCTGAACAACTTCCCCTTCCGCCGCGGCTACCTGGTCACATACGGCGAGCACCTGTTCGTCACCCAAACCTAGTATTGCAGCCATTGCACCTTCGCCCAGGGGAACAGCCGTTTGCATGAACTGACCACGCGCACGCACCAATTTCGCTGATTCGGCAAGACCGAGCGCGCCGGCACAGCAAAGCGCAGAGAACTCTCCCAAACTATGACCCGCCATAGCTCCAGGTATCGCCCCGCCCTGCTCTTTCCAAACACGCCACAGCGCCACAGAAGAGACTAGCAGAGCTGGCTGCGTGTTCTCCGTTAAGTTGAGCGCGGTCGCATCCCCAGACTTGACGAGTTCCCATAGATCGAATTCAAGAGCGTCAGAGGCCTCAGCAAAGGTAGCTGACACCACGGGAAAGCGTGCTGCCGCCTCCGTTAGCATACCGGCACGCTGACTTCCCTGGCCTGGGAATAAAAAAGCGAGTTCGCGTTTCAAAATTGTGTTCGCGTTGGGTTAAGACTGAGTAAAGGAATAGATGAGAAGAGAGAGGTAAAACCGACCGACGCTGGCAGATCGGCTCTCAGCTGGTGCGCCGACTTATCCCAGTCGCCGCGGACCCGCTAGAACAGCCGCCTACCCGCTTGAACGTACTAAACGCGTGCTATTCGTCGTTATCGGTCTCTATAACTTTTTTGCCGCGATAGAATCCATCAGCACTGATGTGGTGGCGGCGATGGGTCTCACCAGAGGTCTGATCAACGGATAGCGTTGAGCCACCTAGCGAATCGTGGGATCTACGCATACCGCGGCGCGAACGGGTCTTCTTGCTCTTTTGTACTGCCATGAGTCTTTAACTCCTACTATTACTATTAATTCTCTCGCGAGCCATTTTTCGGTTGCAGCAAGGCGCCCAGTACATCAAAAGGACCAGAGCTAGCCGATTGTCCTTTGGAATCTTGCGTTTCGTTTAGCTCTCGCAGCGGCTGCGAGCAATCTTGCTCCGCATGGTATGCCACGCTGGGCAAAGCTAAAGCCACTTCTTCCGCAACCATCTCCCAAAGATCCACCTCGTCTGCGGTAACCCAGGGCTCGTAATCCTTCGGCAGCTCACCGGCTTGTGACTCGCTCGCCAGTAAACCAAGAGTGCTTTGCGCCTCTAGCGTCGTTGTGAAACGCTCCAAACAACGCTGGCACTCAAGTATTACCTGAGCGCATACTTTGACCTTGGCGATCGGTCTGTCTTCGTCATCAATCGCAAAGCAAATTGATGCGCTCACACCGGCGATGCTTGGATCCAAAACACCCGCTACACTCGGCAATTCTGCAACGCCCAAAACTCCGCTGTAAGCGGCGCTACGGCTGACCGCCTTACGAACAATTACTCGCTGCGGAGGGGGGTTGGCCGACATGGCGGCGCACTATAGTGACGAGCTATCCGCTTGTCAAAAAATTCTTTACAAACCCGACGCTTAGGAAAATCTTAACGGTGAATTTGCGAACCGCTGACCGGCTGATCCTCGCTTCTACATCTCCCTATCGCAAACGCTTGCTGGAACGACTGGAAGTTTCCTTTGAAACGATCGCACCGGCGGTGGATGAAACTCCGAAGGCAGGCGAGTCACCGCAAACCTTGGCGCTGCGATTGAGTCGGGAGAAAGCTCTCGACGTATCCGCTAAGCAGCGCGATGCGATGGTGATCGGTAGCGACCAGGTCGCCAGCCTTGATGGTCAGATCCTGCGTAAGCCAGAGAGTGAGCAAAACGCAATCGCGCAACTCTCACGCTGTAGCAATAAAGAAGTTCAGTTCCACACCGGGATCGCCTTGGCAAAAGGCGCACAGGTCGTAGCCGATGAATGTGTTTTCACGAGTGTCCTATTCCGAGATCTCAGTGGCGACGCGATCTTAGATTACGTAAAACGTGATCAACCACTCGATTGTGCTGGGAGCTTCCGTTGGGAGGGTCTAGGTATCGCGCTTTTTAAACGCTTGACAAGCGATGACCCAACCGCACTCGAAGGCCTGCCGTTGATAAAGCTAGTGTCAGTACTATCAAAATTCAATTTCAATATATTCATTTAATTCATAATTTTACAAGCAATATCTAAAGTAGCTTCTAACTCATCATCTAGAGCAGCTTGCAGATGGTAGGCCCTTCCACTGAGGCGAAATTCTAGCTCCGACGAGTGCAGAAAGAGTCGTTTCAGCTTCAGGTCGGCGGAAAGCATTTCACTTTGTTTGCTAGCGTACTTTACGTCTCCAAGGATTGGGTGGCCTGAGTGCGCCGTATGTACGCGGATTTGGTGAGTGCGACCCGTCACTGGTATAGCCCTCAATAAGGTAGCGTTTGGAAATTGCCGCTCCAATGTAAAAGAGGTCAGCGATGCCTTGCCTTGGGATGAGACGACGACCATTCTCTCCCCAGATTTCCGTTCGAAGCGTTCAAGGGGAGCGTCAACTATGCCTTTGGACTTTGGCCATTTTCCGTGTACGAGGGTGAGATAGGATTTTCTAACGCCCTCGCGACTTCTAAAGAGTTCATGCAGATCTCGCAGCGCCCTTGGTTTTTTTGCCAGAAGAAGTACACCTGAAGTATCACGGTCCAGGCGATGGACCAGTTCTATTCGCTTCCAATCGCTACGCATGCTTCGCAGGGTTTCGATAAGGCCGTAGCTCAGGCCGCTACCACCGTGAACAGCCAAACCAGGCGGCTTATTGATGGCCAAAATCAGCTCATCCTCCAGCAACACTGCAGATTCCAGCCTTCGCTGCCAGCCCTGTGGGGCTGTGGCTGGCATACGCTCAGCCACCTCAAGGGGAGGCAAACGCACGATTTGCCCGGCCTTTAGGCGCCGTTCTGCTTTCGACCGCCCTTTATCAACTCTAATTTCGCCCTTACGAATAGCTCGGTAAAGACGAGTTTTGGGTACGCCGGGGCACTCGCGCATAAGAAAGTTGTCCAATCGTTGCCCATCGGAGCGCTCCGAAACCTCGAGAAGCCGGACACGGGGACGACCCACAGAGCGGTCTGACTGTGATTTGCGATTCATTAACTGCGATAATTTCTTTTATTTACGGGGGCTTACGCGCCTGTTAGTATGCGCTCGCTCGAAGAGTCACGTGATTTCTATAGTACCTGCTCTTCGTCGATTTGGGTCTTATCTTCCTAGCTCGGCCTGCCGGGTCGATCGCAAGTAGCTGATCGGTTGCCCTAAGGCCTACCCACGGCTCTAGGAAGAAAACTATTGAACACCGTAGTCGGGGCTGATCGCTAGTTCTGGCGCAACAAGCTGAACGACTTTATTGAGAGGTACGGAAGGCACAGAAGGCAGTAGCGCGTATTTACAGCCACGCGAACGGTGAAGATACACCTGAATAGCAATAGCGCTTAACCGCCTAAGAGATATGGCAGGTAGCGCAGAGAGACATAAACGCAGTCTTTGGAAAGAGATCGATGACTGCGGAGAAGTTACACGAAATTCCAACGCTGCAAGTCAGCAGAAAAGAACGAGACGACTAGTTAGACAACTGTTTTATACAACCGTTTTATACAACAACGAGCCAGCAGGCTCTCTAGTAAGGTAGAGCCAGGGCACGACCAGTAAAGAAACCAATTGCTTTGCTCCTAGCGGCAAAGTTGAAAGTGGGAACAGTTAGGGGTCGGCATTATCAGTGCCTCGATCGAGAAGTACGAAGCGATGCATCCCCGAAAGGTTCAAGGAAATTAAAAGAGGCGAAAAAACCGAGAGAAAGAAAAGACAGCAAAATGCGAAGATAGGATGGCAGACGTTATTGCTGATTCGATAGCTCATTTGTGCGGTCTCCGGTGATACTTATTGACCGTTGATGCAAAAGAAACAATCGAACGCTAGCGATAAACCCACTATACGGGAACCGCGCTAGCGAAATCGGTACTGAGAATGCAGCCCCGCTGGTATACGCAAGCGCGATGCTAGCGAACGAAGCTCGATTGAGATACGAGTCATTGCACGAGCAGTCTCGCTCGCAGCATCTATAGACCAGTGATGGCGGACCCTGATTTTTCCTAGGGCCATAGATTAGCTTGGGAACGACCCTGGCAAATAGGCGCCATCAACGAGTGTTCGTAGCAGGTAACCAACCCCGTTCAAGAACAACCGGTCATCTTATTTATGGATTCCACTTCGCACTGCTGTAAACACCTGCAATTGTTGAGCTAGCTCTTGAGGGTAGCTCGTGAATACGAAAGCGACGGTTCTTGGTTTCAGCTTCATTTCGATTTCTGACACGCGACTCACTGGGTGTCCTGGCCAAACAAAAGGTTTGGTCAAATGAAAAAAATGCTTATCAATGCTACGCATGCGGAAGAACTGCGCGTAGCCCTCGTCGACGGCCAACGGCTGTACGACCTCGATATCGAAAATCGTACCCGAGTCCAAAAAAAGGCCAACATCTACATTGGCAAAGTCACGCGCGTGGAACAAAGCCTCGAGGCGGCTTTTGTTGATTTTGGTGCGGAACGCCACGGCTTTCTCCCTCTTAAAGAAATTGCCCGCGAATACTTCTATCGCAACCCCAACGACCTCAAAGGCAAGCTGAGCATTCGAGATGTCGTAAAAGAAGGTACCAAGCTCGTCGTCCAAGTAGACAAGGAAGAACGAGGTAATAAAGGTGCGGCGCTAACCACGTTCATCAGCCTTGCGGGCCGATACATGGTCCTCATGCCGAACAACCCAAGAGCTGGTGGCATATCGCGTCGGATTGAAGGAGACGATCGCAGCGATCTTCGCGAGGCGCTCAGTGCGCTCGAAATCCCTACAGGTATGGGCGTCATCATCAGAACCGCGGGCGTGGGTCGCTCCTCGGAGGAGTTGCAGTGGGACTTGAACTATCTCGTCCAAGTATGGGACGCGGTGAGCAAGGCAAGCAACGAGAATCAGTCACCGATACTTCTTTACCAAGAGAGCAACGTAATCGTCCGCGCAGTCCGTGACTACCTAAGAGACGATGTAGACCAGGTTTTGATCGACTCACCCGATGCTTATCAACATGCGATGGATTTCGTCAGCATGGTGATGCCGAAGTACAAGCAGCGCATTCGTCGCTACGAAGACAACATCCCTTTGTTCAATCGCTTTCAGATTGAGAGCCAAATTGAAACAGCGTTCCAGCGAGAGGTCAGGCTACCTTCCGGTGGCTCAATAGTGATCGATCCCACCGAAGCCTTGGTGTCGATCGACATCAATTCGGCCCGCGCAACTAAGGGCAGCAACATTGAGGATACGGCGCTGCAGACAAACCTCGAAGCAGCCGACGAGGTTGCTCGCCAGCTGCGCCTTCGCGACATGGGCGGACTCATCGTAATCGACTTCATTGACATGCTGGCCGCTAAAAACCAGCGCGCTGTCGAGAATCGCATGCGAGACGCCTTGTCGATCGATCGAGCGCGTGTGCAGGTTGGACGAATATCGCGCTTTGGACTCCTAGAGATGTCTCGGCAGCGTTTACGCCCATCCCTTGGAGAGACCAGTGCGATAGTGTGTCCGCGATGCAATGGCCAAGGTACCATTCGAGACACCAAATCTTTAGCGCTTTCTATTCTGCGTCTTCTCGAAGAAGAAGCGATCAAAGAGCGCAGTGCCGAGGTTCGGGCGGTAGTTCCGGTCGACGTCGCCGCTTACCTCTTGAACGAAAAGCGTACTGCTCTCGGAGAAATCGAGACTGAAACCAAGGTGCGGGTGCTGGTCGTTCCGAACCCAAATCTAGAGACACCCCACTTTGACGTTCAGCGTTTGCGTGACGACGAGGTCGATGGCAACCACGAGACGAGTTACAAGGTAGAAATCGCCGTACCCGATACGGAAAGTATTTCCGACACGCATACGGCAGCGATTCCGCAGCAAGAACCTGTCGTCCAAGGGATTGCACCCACCCAACCGGTGCCAGAACAACAAGCGCCCAGCACCGCGGACGCACCCGCTGAATCAGCAGATGCTTCCCCGCCGAGCGCATCGGCCTCCGCATCCCCTCAAGAACCAAGCTTTTTACAGCGCGCCTGGGTCGCATTCTTTGGTTCGGCGCAGCCCGCCAATGAAACTCCGGTCAACGCCCTGGTAGAGTCCGCCGAGGTAACCGTAGCGACGGATGAAAATGATGGCGACACTGCGAGCCAGGAAGCAACGGAGAACGACTCGGGGCAACGTCGAAACAGAAAACGACGCCGAGGCGGATCCGGCCGAAACGGAGAACGCGGCAATCGGAGTGATCGAGACGCCCAGGCTAAGGACTTAAAGGAACACTCGGACAGCGATGACAGCAATGCTGAATCCGAGGGCGAGGAACGTAAAGAAGGGGGTAAAAAACGCCGACGTAGACGATCTCGTGGCAATGGCGCGGAGCAAAAGAACAGCGAAGCGAAGATCGAAAACGCCAATGACACTGAAGACGCTAGCAACACCGAAGAAGAAGGTGATAAGCCGCGCCGCCGCCCTGCTGACAAACGCCGTGGAGAGCCGCGCCGCCGAAAGCGCAGACCGGTGGACGTCATCACGGAGAACCCCGATAGCGCGATTGGCGAGGCAGCCAATGAAAGTTCCCTGCAACAGGCAGCGGACGCCGCTCAAAGCGAGGTGGACGATATAAGTTCTGCGATTTCAGCTGAGAGTGCGGAGACAAGCAAACAGGAAGAAATAGCCGCCGAGGAACTAAAGCCAGAATCAAAGCCAGCAGAGATCCTGCCAGAGCACGAGCCGATCACAGAACCCGCGGCGTTCTCTGCGATGATCGATGCTGAGGAAGAAACGCAAACCTTGGAAGGTGAACCTAGTCTCACCGGCATAGAAGAGGTAGCAACAAGCGAGATCAGCGAGACTTCCAGTGATGGGCACGCGGCCGCAGAAGTTCAGCAACAAGACAATGCCAATGACCTATCGGAAGAATCAGCGACAGACGAAAATTCTTCAAGCGAAGCCACAGAATCATCCGCGGAGCGTACGTCCAGTGCAGTAGAAGCTTATGTCGGCGCTATGAGTGATAACGAAGCACCCGGCCCCGGAGGAACAGCTGATCCTTTACTGGAGACAACTTCAGCCAACGGACTGAGTTCCAACGGACGAGCGGTTAATGATCCACGTGTGTCGCCCGCCCCTATCGCTGAAGTCCATATTGACACAGCGCCTATTGAGCTCTTCAGTGAAACCGTAGCCCCGGCGGCGGCGGCGTCAACCCGACAAGTAGCCAGAGCGAGTAACGACCCACGAGGGCCGCGCGGGGAAGACAAGCTCACAGATTCACAGAGTGCCTAAATAAAACGGGAAAACGAGTGGTTGGTCGAGCGCAGGACATGGTCATAAGTCTAGAGGCCACAGATCACTTCTTGTTCCTTGTACAAGCAGTAGCGACGGGTATAATCGCGCCCTCGCGAATGTGAGCGACACGGTGGGCTGGCTGAGTGGTCGAAAGCGGCGGTCTTGAAAACCGTTGAACCGAGAGGTTCCCGGGGTTCGAATCCCTGGCCCACCGCCAAATAAAAAGGGGTGCCAATAGGCACCCCTTTTTATTTGGCTTTGAGTCAGACCCGATGAAAACCCCATGGATTCGATGAACAGCGACTGAAGGAGCGGTATAGACGCCGCAACGTACCGTCCTTGCACTCGCTAGCGGCTCAGTCAAAATCCAGCCACGATCAGAGAAGACCCAAAAGCGCGCGCCCGTGGCTCAATTGAGCTACTCTGAAAGAAAACAGCAATAGTTGTATCGAGGGGGAAACCCAAGATGAGTATCCGACAAACCAATGGTCGTGGAAAATGCTATGACAGCATTCTCGACACAGTAGGTGACACGCCCTGCGTCCGCATTAATCGGATCGCACCAGAGCACGTTACAGTCTACGTAAAAGCCGAGGCTTTTAACCCTGCAGCCTCCGTTAAAGACCGATTAGCCCTCAACATCATCGAGTCCGCCGAGCGCGACGGCAGACTGTCTCCAGGACAAACGGTTGTAGAAGCTACCTCTGGGAATACGGGCATCGGTTTGGCGATGGTTTGCGCCGCAAAAGGATACCCGCTCGTCATCACCATGGCCGAGAGCTTTTCGATCGAACGCCGCAAGCTTATGCGTTTTCTTGGCGCGAAAGTGATCCTCACCCCGAAAGAAGAGAAAGGGCTGGGGATGTATAACAAAGCCCGTGAACTTGCCGAAGCGAACGGCTGGTTTTTAGCCAGGCAGTTTGAAACGGCAGACAACGCGGACATTCACGAGAACACCACAGCGCGAGAAATTCTCGGAGACTTCGATGGAGCAAGGCTGGACTACTGGGTCTCCGGCTATGGTACCGGCGGCACAGTGTCCGGCGTATCACGCGTACTCAAGGAACACCGTCCAGATACAAAAATCATTCTCACGGAACCGGCGAACGCGGCTATTGTGGGCTCTGGCCACGCACAAGTGCGTGACGAACAGGGTTCACCCGCCGAGAGTCATCCACATTGGGAACCCCATCCAATCCAAGGCTGGACTCCAGATTTCATCCCCTTGGTTCTTCAGGAAGCAATCGATGCCAATGCCTACGATGAGCTAATCCCCGTCGTCGGTGCCGATGGTATCGAGTGGTCAAAAAGACTCGCCGCAGAAGAAGGAATCTTCACCGGTGTGTCCGGCGGATCGACCTTTGCTATAGCGATGAAGGTAGCAGAGAAGGCCGAAGCGGGATCTGTCCTGCTCGTCATGCTGCCAGATACGGGAGAACGCTACCTGTCTACGCCCCTATTTGAAGGCATTAGCGAGAGCATGACCGAAGAGGAACTCGCATTAGCCCGATCTACCCCTGGGTATCAGCTCACGAGCTGATTAGCGGGGGTCCTTTTTTTGTAAACCCCAAGCTTGGTAAACCCCTACTTTTCGCGCCAAGATCAGGCGAATGATATCGACGCGACGACCTTCGGGTGACAAAAGCTAGGAGCTTATCCACGATATGTCGTTCGTTTCCTGCGACGATTGGGCTCGCTTGCGAGCCCCTCCAGCGCTTAGGGAGCGTAGAAAATCCAGACTCTATCTATTTTTTGCTAGCATAATCATGTGCTTAAACATTTTCTTGGCAAGACCTAAGAAGGCCTTGCGGAACCAAATAAAGCCCTTATTATCTAAACCACAGTGCAGTTAATCTCTCTGAGAGGATGACGTATATGGCTAACCCACGCGTTTATGAAACCGCCGCTCCTTTTGACGGTGTCGTAAGCACAAACAAAGTACTTCGCAACACCTACATGCTGCTTGCGATGACGCTGCTTTTCAGTGCCGCAACGGCTGGGGCTTCCATCGCTATTGGGCTTGGTCCGATGGCGGCGTTGGGCTGCATGATCGGCGGCTTCGTAATGTTGTTTGTCGTTAACCGTATGGCCGATTCTGCCAAGGGTCTCCCGGCCATCTTTGTCTTTGCCGGCCTTATGGGTGCTTCGCTCGGACCCATGCTCCAATATCATCTGGCCATGCCCGCAGGACCAACAGTTGTTCTTCAGGCGCTAGCAGGGACAGCGGTTGTATTCTTTGCAATGTCAGCATATGCGTTAACGAGTAAAAAAGACTTCTCGTTTATGGGCGGTTTTCTAATGACCGGTTTGATCGTCGCTATCATCGCAATGGTCGCGAACCTCTTTCTCGGGATTCCAGCGCTTTCGCTGACGATTTCGGCGGCGGTCATCATGATCATGGCAGGCCTGATCCTGTTTGATACCAGCCGAATCATAAACGGCGGCGAGACGAATTACATTCGGGCAACGGTGAGTTTGTATCTGAACGTGTACAACATTTTCGTGCATCTTCTGAGCCTTCTAACGGCTCTGGGCGGAGACGACTAAGCGCTCCGAGTACGAACAAAAGCCCCGGCAGAGTCCGGGGCTTTTTTTTCTGCTCAGGACATCCTGTCTTAGCGGCCCTCCCCCAGCCTCATGCGTTACTCTCTTTTGGTTTTAGTTTCACCAGAACAAAGTGCGCTGGCCGTCCATGCGCTGCGCTTCTCCCAAGCACTTCTAATGGCTGAGCATCGGATTGACTGTGTTTTCTTTCAGGACGCCGGCGTGTTGACTGGCTTATCCGGATGCGAAGCGGCACAAGACGAACTCGACCTAAGAGACGAATGGACTCACTTCGCAGCCACGGATTCAGGCAAACTAATCCTCTGCTCCGCGTCCGCCGCTCGCTACGGTTTACTAGCTGAAGAGGGTGAACGCCTCCTGTCCGGTTTTACCATCGGCGGACTCGGGGAACTCGTTGCCGCAGAAGCCCGCTCAGATCGAACTCTTGTCTTTGGCGGCCGTGCTCGATGAGTGGAATGATCCACCTGCTGCTTCTCACCATAAGGCAAGAGCGTGTCTAACGAAGCAGATTTAGCGCCTTTGAACGACACAAGCGGTCCGCTAGTGATTATCCAGGGAGCTCCGTATCAAGGATATCGCGCTCAAGCTGGTCTTGACGCCGCACTTAGCTTTGCCGTCTTTGGCAAGATTCCTTCCCTACTGTTTACCGGCACGGGGGTCCTCTGTCTTAGGGAACAGATCGGAGGGTCGCTGGGCCGCAAGTCGATTCGCAAGCTCATCGACTCCTTGCCCATGTATGATATAGAGACGGTGTATGTGGATGAGCCCTCTCTTCATTATTGGAAACTCAATGCGACCCACTTACCCAGTTTCGCGGAGACAGTCGCTGCTGACGATATGCAGTCGATGCATAAATCCGCCACATCGATTCTCAGCTACTAGAGCACACACACATAGATCTCCCAAGCGATGGCCACCCTCCACTGTATTGACTCGCCTCCCCAGGAAAGACTGAATTCCATAATCAGTCACCTCGCGACGTCTGATATCGTTTTAATTCTTGATCAAGACCCAACTGCATTCGCACCTTACAGTGGTCTAATCGAGCACTGCCACAGCGCCGGTGTCGAGGCCTATTTCCTCGCTAATGGGATAAGCACTTCGACTGCTAAGGACTCATCGTTGGCGAGTGTCGACTATGCGGGCTGGGTAACCCTTAGCGAACGCTGCGATAAGCAGGTGCACTGGTAGTACTATGAGCGGGAGTGCGATCAAACAACCTCCACGTAATGCAGAGGGTTTTTTAAACTCGGCCGAGGACTGGTCCGACAGAGTGTGTGAAGCACTGGCTCAAGAAGAAGGCATCGCTCTCACCGATGCTCACTGGGAGGTCGTCTACTTACTCAGAGACTACTACTTCGAGTATGACTCATCGCCCGCGATGAGGGCTCTGGTCAAGTACCTTAAGCTGCATCTGGGCCCAGAAAAAAGTCGTAGCATTCATCTCCTCAAACTGTTCCCAGAATCGCCAGCGCGTGTAGCGAGCAAACTGGCGGGCCTCCCGAAGCCTGCCAACTGTCTTTAGTCGCTCTTTATGTAGCATCAGCAAGGCATGTAGCATCAGTAAGGCGACTATTAATCGCTTATCGCGGCTCTCTATCTAACGGCTTTTTGCACACGACTTACTTTAAGCAACGTTAACGAACTTGGACTGTTTAGCCTTCGGACCCTGATCATGAAGCCTTGGGAGTTAGACCCTCAACGATACGAGTCATTGTGGACCGAAAAATACCAGTGTGTCGAAACCAGCTTTGCTCCCTTTGACGCACCCGCTGCCGAGTACTTTGCGTCGCCTGCGACCGCCTATCGCGTTCGTGCGGAGTTTAGGCTTTGGCACGACGGTGATGATCTCAACTACGTGATGTTCGACCCGGATCGGCCAAAAGAGCCGATTGCCGTTACGGACTTTCCCCAGGCGCTACAGCCTATTCAAGAGGCCATGCCTCGTCTCATAGACGCCCTTAGATCCAACCCAGTGTTACGACGCAAACTCTTCCAAGCGGAGTTCATGGCCTCTCGCAGCGATACTCTGATCATCACCCTCGCCTACCACCGGCCTCTCGATGAGCAATGGGAGCTGCAAGCGAGCAACCTTGCCCGTACGCTAAACGCATCGATTATCGGTCGCAGCCGCAAGCAGAAACGAATCGTCGGACGGGACTGGGTCGAAGAAAGCTTCGCCATTGAACGGCGAAACTTTCGCTACCGCTCCTATGACCAATCTTTTGTGCAACCAAATGTCTACGCCAATGAATCGATGCTGAATTGGGTACATCGGCAGGCAGCTGACGCTCATGAGGATTTGTTGGAACTGTATTGTGGCAATGGCAACTTTACCTTGCCGCTAGCGACCCGATACGAGCGCGTACTTGCAACGGAGGTCGCTAAGAGCGGTACTCGAGCCGCGCAGGAGAATCTCCGAAGAAACAAAGTGGAAAACGTCGACCTGATCAGACTGAGCGCCGAGGAAGTCGTGCAGGCACTGAACGGAGTGAGAGAATTTCAGCGCCTTAAAAATTTGAGCCAACCACTCAACAATTTTGAATTTTCTGCCGTGTTTGTTGACCCACCACGCGCCGGCTTGGATGAAGAAACCTGCCAGCTCATCCAGCGCTTTGATCGTATCTATTATGTGTCGTGTAATCCGGAGACACTCCGAGCAAATCTAGAGAGGCTCACCATTACTCATGCCGTGAAGGCGCTCGCATTTTTTGACCAGTTCCCCTATACGAAACACATCGAAAGTGCCGTGGTACTCGAGCGAAGGTAACATTGCTAAAAAACAAGCAGTGGGGCTCAACCCGCACGGCCTAACGGGGAGCGCCCAACTCAGCCAGGCGGTTAGTTAGAATTTCATCCACCCGATCGATATCACTCGCGGGAATCTCTAAATAGGGTAAGCCCAATTCGCGACACACTTCCCTGACCCGTAAACGACGTGACAGCGTATCGGTGGGCACATCCCGCTCCCAACACTCTACATACAGCCCAACCGCTGGAACATAGAAGTCGGCATGGAGAGGCTCCTCGCAGGGGAGCTGGCGCCGGTGAGCGCAAGCAAGTTGAGCACCGTACAGCCAGTCCGCGACACGCAGCTGCAAAATACTCTCTACGAAGCGGCCATCGATGGACTGACGACGAATAAGCTTCGATGAATCAGCTCTCTGCGGTGCTTGCGGTGAGCCCGTGCGCTCATCGAACAGATCAGCAACACCGCCCGTCGCAGCATCCGAACTTGCATCGTCAACAGGAGTTTCTTCAGCATCGAGCGAAGACTTATCAGCCAGGTCCATAAGCCCATCGGCGCCCAACCTGGTCAGTTCTCGGCGAACAACCGGGTCATCGATCACCGCCTGTGGCCAGCTGACCGTCAGCAACGCCGATTCCGCATCTTGCTCTTGGCGCCCACCAAAGTGCTCCCCCAGTGCGGTGAGTTCAAGACCTATCGACGACCTGCGCAGTAAGCCCATTTCTGCAAAATGGCGATTAATCTGGGCCGCGCTCAGGTAGTTAAAATGTTGACTCAATGACCGTGAGCTTAGACGCTGGTCGCTTTCGATCGCGGCCAGCATGGGATGTTCAGCTAGCTCTTCGGGCCAAACAATATAGCGGCCGAAGCGCTCACTGTTCCGATATTGACCGCCGTGAAGGGACCCTTTGGACGTTAAGCTCCATTGATCCTCTTTGCGCTCAATCCAACCGTAGTCCCGTAACGTTCCAAATAGTTGCTGAATAGGTAGTCGCAGCCGTTTTGCTAAGGCTGTCGTTGACAGTGCGGGCGTATCGTCACTCATCAATCGTTTGCCGGTTCCGCGCACAGATCAATATACTGTTGGTGGATAGGGCTCACCACTAAGCGGTCGCGGAATAACGGTCTTCTAGGGCGGTGTATAAGCTTTGTTCCGCATCAGCTGCCGATGGGTCCACATCCGTCAGCAATTCCATAAGGTGCTCGTTGTCTTCTCTTCCAGCCCATTCTTTTCGGTAGCTGCCATCTTTATACCCATTGTCTTGACGAAAGAAATTCAACACATTCTTGCCAAGATACTGCTTATAGAGTTCATCAAAAGAGAGCTCGGCCGCAGCGCAAAGTGCTGCAAAAGCTGGCACATCAAAGCAGTGGTCTTTGGCTGCAATACCCGCGACGAGCTCCGCAGCCTCGACTACACCAAGATCATGAGCAGACGTTCGCCAGGCAGTTTCAATCTCGCTTGCCAGCCCGCCTGATTCGCCATCGTGTTTCATCAATAAAGATGACATGCCAAAGTGCCATATGTCGACCGCTTCCATCTGCACTTGCCCCAGATCAGGCTGCTGATGCTTCCACCACTTGTACCCGTGGTGGTCTACTAGTTCCGCCGACTCAATCCAAATCGCCCGGTGCCAAGCATACTTTTGCTCGCGCCATTGGGGGTGAACCCGCGTATTCATGCGATCCTGCATACGCAGCATGGTTACCAAAGCTTCTTGCATAAATTGACCCTAAGTTTGGACGCAGTAGCAGCGCACTATTGTAAGACGGCGGGGAACAGGAGTGATCACTAAAACGGATGTTACTGCTCCTTTGGAACCTATGCGCTGCTGTTATTCTGATCCGCAAGAGCCCGCCTAGCCCAATACTCCCCCGCGCGGATCAATTCATCGGCCCGGTGAAACTCGTGTGATTCACAAATATTGCAAGGAATATCGATCAGAATATCTGGCGGATTGCCCGCAAGCTGATGGCGGGCAATCGTATCTTGCATCGTATTGAACATGCCTAACATCACGTCAGTCAGTGCTGGCCGAGAAGCACCTAAACGCTGTCGGTAGCCCAGTCCATGTGCCTCCTCCTGAATTCGTTCAAGCGGATCCGGACTCTTGCGCTCGCGCCCAAAAAATCGGGTCAGACTATCGAGAAAGCTGCTTTCTTCATCACGGTTCGCCTCGGGCGCAGCTAGGAGCTCGCGCTCTCTTTCGTTTTTCCCGCCTGTTACGTTTGTATCGCCTTCAGCGACAGCTTCAGAAGCATTCTCAGTACCTTTGTTTTCTGTTCCGATTGCTGCTCCTTCTGATGACCGATGGACAAGATCAGCTTCTAACTCATGTGCAATCGGCGAATTCTCGTCCGCCAGTTCACCCACCTCATCAACGGCAATGTGTTCGCCAAACGGATGGGTCACTTCTCGACCGCTCAAGCTCACCGCGACGGTGATTGTCGTCGTGTCGAGCCCCGAGTGCGGAATGGGAAGAGGATTCAATATACCCCCATCTACCAAAACTCGACCGTGCGTGACGTGCGGCGTAAACACACCGGGAACGGCGATAGAAGCGCGAACCGCCTCTAGTAAATCACCACTCTTAATCCAGACTTCGCGACGGGTGAGCAAATCAGCGGCTACCACGGTTAACGGTATATCCAGCTCGCTCATTTCTACGCCGGTAAGCCAGCCACCAAGCTGTTCCATCAACTTGTCACCTTTGACCATGCCGGCTCGGCCCAACAGGGAAATATCCAGAAAGCGAAATACGTCCCAACGGGATAGCTGCTTAACCCACTGCTCATACTCATCTAAATGGTCCGTAACCAGCAACGCGCCTACCAGCGCGCCCATAGAGCAGCCAGTGATCGACTTGACGCTATAGCCATGCTCGCGTAGCACACGAACCACGCCAATATGTGTAAGCCCGCGCGCACCGCCGCTACCCAATACCAAATGGATGGGAATCCCCTGCTCTTCCATGCTCTGTTCTTACCCAGACTGTTTCTGACCTAATGTTCCGGTCCTATGATCGGAGGCAAAGCGGTTCTTTTGCAAGCGCCGCCTTACTCGAAAAACAAGCGCCACGTTACCCGAAAAAATTAACGCCTGATTTTGGGCGGCATGGCTGTCGGTGATGCGTACAATCGCAGCATGCTTTTCGAACTACCTGATCACAAGACACTTTATGGGGCCTTGATCAATCGCGACCCGGCCTATGACGGCCAGGCCTTCGTGTGCGTTGCAAGTACCGGTGTGTTCTGCCGCCTCACCTGTCCAGCCAGAAAACCAAAACCCGAGAATTGCACGTTTTACGCCACCGTCGGCGAGTGTATCGAGGCCGGCTTTCGAGACTGTAAGCGCTGCCACCCACTTCGGCCTATGGCGAACTCAGACCCTACCGTCGCGGACTTAATCACAGCGCTCGAAGAGCGTCCCCATTTCCGCTGGCGCGAGTCGGATCTGGAACGGCTGGGATACGATCTGTCGACGGTAAGGCGGAGCTTCAAGCGGCAGTTTGGAATGACCTTCCTTGAAATGGCGCGACAACGGCGTCTGCAACACGGATTTCAGGCGATCGCTCGTGGCGAAAGGGTTGTCGATGCCCAATTGTCCGCAGGCTTTGATTCACCCAGCGCGTTTCGTACAGCGTTTACGAAATTGATCGGCAAGGCACCGGGGCACCTGAGTTCTCGCCCCCTACTATTCGCCGATTGGATACGCACACCCCTAGGCGACATGGTGGCGGTGACCAGCAAAACGCAACTTCATCTACTTGAGTTCTTCGACCGACGGGCCTTACCCAGTGAACTTGCGAAACTTGAAAGAAACACCAGGGGCAACATCGGTGTCGGCCCGACGGAACCCTCCGAACAGATCAAACGAGAGCTGGACGAGTTCTTCGCGGGAAAGAGCGCACACTTCAATACACCGCTCGCATACCATGGATCAGAATTCAGTCGAGAAGTGTGGAACGCGCTGCGCACGATTCCACCAGGCCATACGCGGAGCTACTCGTCTCTGGCGAAGAGCCTCGG
>JBCBZV010000253.1:0-2971 GCA_039815155.1 Pseudomonadota bacterium | reverse complement strand
CCGCTTCGCGGAGCATGTGGATGATTTGCTCCGGCTTGAATCGCTTCCTCGCCATGATTGATGACTCCTGTTGCTAGTAGAAATAGTCTCTAACTAGCTGGGGTCGATCTAGGGGGGCAGGTCAGTCTTCCTGACGAAATAAAATCGGAGAGTATTGTGTTAAAGACTGGTAAAAGCCTACTGATCGAATTGGCTCAAACTAAGGATGATGCTCTCGTCAATAAGCTATGGAAGAAGACTAAGGACGAAGCGCTATCAGTCGCCCAGATTCGTAAGGAGCGAGAAAAGCTCAACGCCGTTAAGACGCGCAAGGAAGATGAACCGGTTCTGGCTATACAGGAGCGAACGCTTCGATTGATACATGATTCCCTTGAAAAGCTAAGAGACAAGCCGCTGTCTGAGTCAGAAAGACAACGCCTGTCTCAAGCACAAGCGACGATTAGCGAGCTGTTGGAAAACTAAAGTATATAGGTTCAGATGTGATCTATGAGTGATCTGCTAATTAATGTGATTTCGGCGGTTATTGGCGCGGTAGTAGGCGGAGCTATTGCCTGGATAATAGCCGCGATAAACTTTGAAAAAAATAAAGATTTGGCTAACTCGCAGAGTGCTTCAGAGCGACGTCATAGCGCTCGTCTGGCAGTCGAATACCTGATAGCAAAGATTGAAGATAGCGAGTTGTTTCGCGTCGATGCGCACTACGAGATATGGGATAAAGGGTTTCGTTCCCTAAATGACACCAGAGAACTTTCTCGGGATGCCAAAAGCAAGTTAAGGATTATAGAAGCTACAGCTGTTTTGCATCGGATTGAGAGATTCGATAGTGAGCTACGTCCACTAATCAAACTCAGAGATAGCTTCGAAAGGTTTATGGCCGAACGTGGGGCTGACGGAGTAGCGCGGTTAAGCCAAGCGTCAGACTGGCCAGATCTTGATGCTGCGGCTGATGAATTACGGCGCCTACAGACCTTTGTTAACCGAGAGCTGAATCCTCTTAAAGACTCGATACGCAAAGAGCTAACAAACAACTAGTCGGCGCAACTCCGATACAAAAACCCCTTATTGGTTGTATGAAGTACCCCGACTGCGACTCCTTGGGGAGTTAGTCCTTGAGATCGATACCGAGAGAAAAGTTGTGGCACTAACTCTCGACTATGGACTGAACCGATAGTGCGATAGGGGCGCTCCGATCCAGACCCGATGTTTTAGGCAATCCGACTCGTTCACTGAGGGCGTCTTTAAACCTTAAACCGCTACGGTCTGATCGATTCCGGTTTTTGATCGACGTTGCAGTCTTCACACTGTGGATCTTTCGGCGAGATATCAGACGCGATAGCTTCGTTAATTTTGGTTGGAACTTCCTCATCGCTTGCGACGGGGTATTGTTCATCCGTGCCAACCGACTGCCGCTTGATTCGACGTTCTTCTAGTTTTTCTTCGTAGTTGTCCCAAGGGAACCGGGGGTCAGCGTTCGTCGAGTTGCACATCATCGGGGGTAGAAACATCAAGATGACAAGCGACCATAGTTGTCGCTGGCCAAGAGGGCCTAAAACCGCCGGAAGTGCCTTGGCATGCGTTCGTACAAGCATTGTTTCACTGCATTTCAGTCCTTCAGAAAGAGTCTATAATGTTTTTGTTAGAGATTAATAATAATTAAACGCAGGGTAGAACGATGAAAACGTCTAGTTGGCACACATCATGTGAGTCGCACGCTCCAAGTCATGGCGGTGATCGCGAATGAGTATTCTCAACCGGATCGATGATCGATATGCGGTGGAGCATTCGATCGACCGGCAGCTTATTCCTCGCTTTGAGCCCAAAAACGGCAACGAGTGTGCGAGGCTGCTGTTATTACTCGAACGACCGGGCCCTGGGTCTGTGGGTACACCGCAAACTGGGGGCTCTGGTGTGATTAGCCAGTTCAATGAAGATGTCACTGCTCGTATGCTCCGCGCGCAACTCGAGCTTGCGGACATTGCACCTGCTGATTTGTGCATAACGAATATCGTTCCGCACGTACGATCAGCTCGAGCTAGAGTGTCCGACGAGCAAGTCAATCAAGCTGAAATCGAGATGGGGTTCACTCGATTGCTCGAGGTCGTTGACGCTATCGCACCCCTTCAGAACATCGTTCTTTTCGGCAATAAAGCAAAGCTCGTCAAGAATCGGCTCCGGGATGCGCGTCCCTGGATTGAATTACACGATGCTTTCCACACAAGCGCACAAGCATCCGGCGGCGGTCGTAACCCCGAATCGTCAAAAAATAGCATGTGGGAACATAACGTTCATTTGATGAAGACCATTCGGCCAAAACATTGGGGACAAATCTAGGCAAAGCGCCCCTGAATACCTTTGCCCCATGTATGTCGAAGCGCCTAGAGCTTACGGCGGCGCACTGCGCATCGAGCGGTAAGGAGAAATCTGCGGCCGTCCGTCAGAAGGCCAGCACTATCGAATGACCGGCCTAAACCTACTGGCTGCCGTCATCATCTACTGGAACATTCTGAACCAAGGCCGTGTCGTAGCGCGGCGCTGACGAGACGGGTTACCGATGCTGCCGGACACCTAGCGCACATCTCGCCACTCGCCTGGGCCCATTTTCTACTAACAGGTAAGTACCGTTGGCCGAAGCGCTGACTTGAGGCGCTTAAAGTGTCCTTTCGACCCTTTCCGGAACGGACCTCAAAAGCCCGTCACGGTTCTCTTTGTTCGGCGACTGGTTCCAGAAAGTAAAACTGCAGCAAGCGATCAAACAGCAGCTGCGTTGAAGGGTCGTCCGGTTCTTCCTCAAGCCTTTGTAAGGCCTGCGCAAGGGTGAACCGACCAGCGCTCTCGACTTCGCCTTGTTGTGCGACCGTACGTCAGCTTCGGCGATGGCGAGAGCCGCTTCATCGCCGCGAAGCTGCTCGCGAGCCTGCACGTCGCGGAGGTACACGAGGGGCGCACCGCGCTGCACGTAGTCGCCGTTCTG
>JBCBZV010000119.1:0-12533 GCA_039815155.1 Pseudomonadota bacterium | reverse complement strand
GGGGAATTGTGTGCGCTTTATGCGCAGCGAATCGTATTTCACATTCACTGTCGGTCACCTCGTCTTATCGTTATCGTGAACCGCTGATGTTCATTTTGCTCAGCGCCGTGGAGAACAAGCCGTTTTCTGGCTTACCGTGTTGCCACGAGATCGCTCACGTGCTCTAGAACAAAACTCCTTTTGGGCCAAGCAGTACAAGCTGTTCAAGCGGTACAAGTAGTACTAGTTGGACCAATAAATATATTCGTCGCTCTCCTCATCGGCTTGCGTAAGGTCTTTGTCGATGTTGATGGGAAAGGACGCTTGCGATCCCCAGGCTGGTTTGGCCTGCGCGGCGTTGTGCCTTGCCAATGCGGCCTCGAGCTCAGCGAGTTTTTGCGGCTCTTGTGTCGACAGATCGTTCTGCTCTGTCGGATCTACCGCCAAATTAAAGAGCCAACGCCGTCCGGGCGGATCACTCACGTTTAGCTTCCAGCCGTCGACCAGCGCTGACTGGGACGCGCCGCTCCGCCAGAAAAGCTCTTTATGCGGCGGCAACGTCTCCACTCCCTTCACGTGAGGAAGCAAATCGACTCCATCCATGACCCGATCTGTCGGCATTGGCGCACCCGCGGCGGCGGCGGCTGTGGCGTACATGTCGAAGTGTTGCACCGGATCATCGAACACAGTTCCGGCGGGAATTTGCTCTGGCCAGCGGGCAAGAAAAGGAACATGAATCCCCCCTTCGAAGAGGGTGATTTTCCAACCGCGATAGGGATCATTCACCTCCGGTAAACCGATGTAACCGGCGCCACCATTGTCGGAAGTGAACAAAACCAGCGTGTTTTCATCCAAACCGTTTCGTTCAAGCGCATCCAAAACGCGCCCCACACCCCGGTCGAGACTTCGCACCATCGCTCCGTATACTCGCTCTCGATGGAGTTCGATAGCACTGAGCGCGTCATAATCTTCCTTTGCTGCCTGCAGCGGCGTGTGCGGCGCCCAGAAAGCAAGATAGAGAAAGAAAGGACGGTCTTTATTAGCCTCGATCGCGCGCACCGCCTGGTTGGAGAAGTAATCGGTTTGATACTCGTTCGGGGCAAACACCTCCCCGTTGAAGGCTACCGCGTAGCGCATCGACGCCCAAAGGAAGCGGTCTATGGGATCAAAGTCTTGCTTCGAATTGACAACGTCCGGGTGATCTTCCGGCAGATAAAGTCCGCTGGCCATCAGTAAGCTGTCTGTAAATCCCTGAGATCTGGGGTCCATGCCATTACTGAGCCCCAAGTGCCACTTGCCGATGTGCATTGTGTGATAACCCTGATCGGCGACCAGTTCTGCGATGGTCCTTTCGGAGCTGGGCATACCCATCTCGTCGTACTCCAAACCTTCTGCCTCGTGAGCAATGGGCATTCGCAGACGCTCATCTCCACCCGGTGGAAGCGCCGTGAGCGACATCATGCCGGGCGGAGTGGGCGTAAATTCAAAGCCGAAGCGGGTTCCATAGCGGCCGGACATCAAGGCCGCGCGAGAAGGCGCGCAGGTGCCGTTAGCCGCATAGCCGTTGGAAAAAATGGCTCCCTCAAGGCCGATCGAGTCTATATTGGGGGTTTTTACAAGTCCCCCGCCGATCCCACCACCGTTCAAGCTGATGTCATTCCATCCTAGGTCATCGGCCATGATCAACACGATGTTTGGCGCTGGATCATCAGCTCTCTCGATCGCGGAGGCGGTTGACGGCTCGGCCGACCAGCTGATTTCCCGAAAGGGGCCTACGTCGATTCGGCTGTCCATGTATTTACTAACCGCGTAGAGCGCCAGTGGTTCTCGGTTTATCCATACGGTCGCTGCGATTATGACAACCGCAACGCTGGCAATGAGCCAGATTCGCGCGCTTCCTATCGCGCGAGCGCCCACCCGATTCTCATGCGTCTTCATGCCTTGGATGTCGCTTTAATCAAACCGACGATCGCATCGACGACCTCTCGCGGTCGATTCTCCTGAACAAAGTGCCCGCCGCCCTTGATCGTTGTGTGCGCTTGACCTTTGGTTCCGGGTACGCGATCCAAAAACTCTTGATCGAGTCCCTTGGTAACGGGGTCATCGTCGGTAAAGGCGCAAAGGAATGGCTTTTCGAACTGCTCGTAAAACTCCCAGGCTTTGCGCTGCGCCTCTAGGGAGGGGTCCGTTGGTAGGGTTGGCACTTGGCTGGGCATCGCGCGGGGACCCATCTTGTAGCTCGGATCCGGAAACGGCGCCTCATAGGCTTTACCTTGCGTTGTAAACGGCCGCAATTTACCCAGTCCGAAACGATGTGCTAGCAGGCGTGGAGCAACTTTCAGTGCCGAGGGCCGCTCCAGTCCTATAGACATCATAAAGCCGACCGGAAGGTCCTCCGTCTCCCAGCAGAATTTTTGCCAGTAAGCGAAAGCACTGGCCTGATCATCGGGAATCCTGCGCAGCGCATTGGCCATCTGCAGTAGCGTTGGCGTTTTTTCATTTTTACGAAAATCTTCGACGCGGCGCACGTCTTCCATTGGCAGATCTGGATTGTAGGGAAGACCCGTATTTGAGATCGCGACCCGGTCAAATCGTTGCGCGTGATCGGCGACCATACGAAGACCGATCAATCCTCCCCAGTCCTGACCAAAAAAAGTCATACCAGAGAAATTATTTGCTTCTAGCCAAGCTCCCATCCAATCCACCTGATTTTGGTAGCTATAATCGGAGCGACTGGCTGGCTTGTCGGACTTACCGTACCCCGGAAGGTCGGGCGCGATCACTCGATAGCCCTCGGCAACAAGCAGGGGAATCATTTTGCGGTAAAGGTAGCTCCACACCGGTTGGCCGTGAAGACAAAATACGATCGGTCCGTCGTTTGGGCCCTCGTCCAAATGGTGAATCCGCAGATCGCTGCCATCGGATGTTTTTATGAGCGTGTAATTCGCGGCGAAGGGGTAGTCCGAAAGACCATCGAAGCACTCTTCTGGCGTGCGTAGTATTTCCATTATTTAGTTGTCCACCGTTTTTCTTGTTTAGATCGAGTTTTCAGTCCGCAGCTTGTTGAGAACCGCTTTGCTTGATTCTGATACCGGGGCCGCGAGCATGCCGCTGAGCTGGTCTACCAGGTTGTGTTCGAACAACTCAGCATTTGTACCCGTAAACGCTTCGCGGCGACGCGCTCGCTGGGTGATTGCGAGAAACCCTGAACTTTGAGTTGCCTCTATTCTTTGCATCACAAGCTCCTGGGGAAGGCTAGCTAGGTGAGACAAAGTGACATCAGCAATGCGATGCAGGCTCGGCTCTTCGTTTTGTTTTTCTAGGAGTTCTACGTAGTCATTTAGGTGCAGTAGATGCGCACCCATTAAGCCGAAAATATCGCGGAACTCTCTCTGCTCCGCGCAAAGACTAAACGGAGTGCGCACGAGCGCAGCGGTGCAGTCGTGCAGGCTGGGTCGCCGGTCTTTTTTCAAGAGTTCATCGACCAAAAGGCTACGTCGCTGCTCCAACTGCGCCATACGGCGGCGCAAGATTGCATTTAACAGTCCATCTCTATTTTCAAAGTGGTACTGAAGAGCAGACTGATTCCGTTGCCCGGCATGTCGACCAATGGCGCGAAGCGAGACGTTTTCAATACCCTGGTCCACAAAGAGGACTTCCGCAGCGTCCATGAGTTGTTGACGCGTGGTGTCCTCATTGCTTTGAGCGAGGCTGGCTACGATGGGTTTAGCTGTCTCCAAAACGTTTCCTTGGCCCTTGGGGTCCCATCAAATTAATACATTGCATTAATTAATGCAATGTATTAATTTCCCGTTTTCTCCTACTGAAACGGGTTGGCCGATAAATCGATGGTTAAACGCATGCAAGGTCGTTCAACGACGAAGTTTTCAGGTTTACCAGGAGTTTTGGCTTCGCCGAAGCAGCTGGCAGCGGTAGCATTTGCTACGTTCTTGACCGCAACGGCGAGCGCTCAACCCGGGTTGGGCGACCTATTAGCTCAGGCAGATGCTAATGAAGACGGCGCAATCAGCCGGGAGGAGTTCGTACAGGCTCGGAGTAAACAGTTTGCGGGGCTCGATACGGACACCTCGAACGCGCTTAGCGAAGCAGAGTTCGCCGTGGCACTTGAAGGAACTCCCATGCGTCGATTCAGTTCAAGGGCCTTCAGTCGTGCTGACAAAAACGATGACGGTGAGCTCACCCAAGGCGAGTGGGATGCTTTGCCGACCCGGGCTTTTGATCGCATGGACCGCAACGACAGCGGTCAGATCGAAATCGACGAACTTCCGGATCGCGAGTCCTAGTTGCTTTGAAAAATTCTAGACTGGTTCTATTTGCGTCTCTTAGTGTCCTTTGGCTTATATTCACCTACTGGTATACGAATACGGAGGGACCACTGACCGAGGCAGAGAAGGAGCATTACCTTACGCTAGCCAGTCAGCGGGGTGATACGGCCGTCATCGAACGCTTCAAGGAATTTCTTGATGGTGATGAAGGTGATTCCTTTGTGATGTTCAACGTCCTCGATCTCGCGACCGATCCAGAACTACCAGAAGGCGCCGCGTCGGGGACCACGGCTTCCGAATTGATTGCGCACTATATGGAATTCATGTTTCCCGCATTGCTGCGTCGTGCCTGTCATCCGATCTATAGTGGTGTGGCTTTCAGCCCCGCTATGGACTTGGTAGGCCTCGAAGAGCCCGACATAGCAAATTGGACGCAAGGAGCCCTGATGCGTTATCGCAGTCGCCGCGACTTGATCGAAATAGCACTGGACCCTCGTTTCAATGATCGTCACGACTACAAAATCGCGGCGCTAACAAAAACCATTGCATTCCCAGTGGAAACCACTTTCTCTTACTCCGATCCGCGGGTGCTGCTGGCGCTCGTGTTGCTTTCTTTAGCGTTACTGATCGATCGGGTGTTCGCGAATCGTGGTTAGCGCTGTTGTCTTTTTAGGATCAGAATAATGAAAAAACTCGTAGCTTCCTTTGCAGTGCTTCTCGTTTTCTTCGCATTAGCGGCATACGCGGCAATCAACACCGTCGCTGGCCAGGATTTTCTGCTCACCCGTGCCGCCGCCTTCGCGGCGGCAGCACCTGAGGAGTTGGATGACGGGCTGCATGTATTTGTTTGCGGTAGCGCCGCTCCGATGCCCGCTCCAGATAGAGCTCAGGCGTGTATTGCTGTGTTGACACCAGAGCACTACTTCATTGTTGATGCGGGAGCTGGCTCCGCCAACAATCTCGGCTTGGAACAACTTCCATCGGAACGCTTAGATGGGGTGCTCCTGACCCACTTTCACTCAGACCATATCTCAGAGCTTCCAACGATCAACGTTATGAGTTGGGCCTCGGGGCGCAAGGGCCCTATGAAGCTATACGGACCAAGAGGCGTTGAGCGCATCGCAGACGGTTTCAACATGGCGTTTACCGATGATCGCCGACACCGTATGGATCACCATGGCCGAGAATTCATGCCGGAAGTGTTTGGTGTTATGCAGGGTGTAGAAATCTCTGAAACGGAGACCCTTGAGTTTGGAGCCTTAAAAGTAAGCGCGTTTCCGGTCAATCATTTTCCGATAAATCCGGCGGTAGGTTACCGCTTCGATTACAAGGGCCGCTCCGTGGTGATCACAGGCGATACGCTCGTTACCGATACCTTGCGAGAGGCCAGTACTGGCGCGGATTTGCTGCTGTCGGATGCACTGTCCTTACCCATAGTCCAGGCTTTGCAGAAGGTGTCTACCGACGTGGGCCGGGATCGCATCGCCAAGATTTTGGGCGATATTCAGGACTACCACGCTTCTGCTGCGAGTATTGTTGAGCTTACTGAAAGTACAGACATTGGTATGACGGCGCTGTACCACCTTGTGCCTGGTCCGAGAAACGCGGTGATGGAAAACATCTTTAAACGCGGTTTCACCGACAACATGGTGTTAACGCACGATCGTATGTGGTTTTCCCTACCCGCCGGTTCCGGTGAAATTGAAGTTCGCGACTGAATCGCTTCGTCTTCGTCGATCAAAAGGATAAAAAAATGAATGTTCAAAACATGCTACTGCCGAGCGAAAAGCAACTCATAGAGATGGGTAAACCGGGACCCGATGGACCGATTTGTATGGTCAACTTGTTGAAGTATAAAGAGCGTGCGGAATATGAAGACGGTCGAGAAACAAGCTTATCGGGCGCGGAGGCCTACGCGATTTATGGCGCTGCCGTGCTGGAGCTAATGGGGGATTTCGGCGCCTCCCTAGGGTTCTCTGGGGCTGTATCCAACATTATGCTTGGCGAGGTCGAGGAGCCTTGGGACTCTATCGCCCTTGCGTATTATCCCTCCCGTGCAAAGATGATAGAAATGTTCATGTCACCGGTGTTTCAAGAAATATCGGTCCACCGTGCCGCTGGCCTTGCGGGCCAACTTAACATCGAGACGTCTGGGCTTGTCGGAAGTTGGTTGAACCAGAGCTAGCTTGCCTAGGTGTGTTCTTTAATATTCTCGACGAATTGTTGATTTAATCCAGTTCATCAATCGGTACGGCAATAGACATGGCACTGTCGCCGCTGCGAATAGGCGGACCTAAGGGTCCGTAAAGGCCGTAACCGGCAATGGGAGACCGAACCGTCTCGACAAGTTTCCCCGTGTAATCGTGAATCTCCCCGAGTATTTCACCTTCTTTTACGAAGCGGCCACCGGTCGCCCGCGGATACCAAACACCGCTGTGATTTACCGGCACGGACTGTCCCCCGTCAAAGTAGCGCGGTTTACTCCGCGCATCCACAACCTCTCCTTCGAGCATTGCAAGGCCCCGCATCGCATTTTTTATTCCGGACACGATGGCTTCGACGTGGCTCGGATCGCGACTTCCGTTTTGCCCAATCTCAATTAGCACTGTAGGAATACCTGCCGCGACAGCCTGCCGGTTCAGGGAGCGCCTGGTGTCGATCTGCTTCTGCGTCAGCATTTGGTAGCGCACGACGTTTGGGAATCGCATCGCCTTGGCAAAGGCCAGCGCTTGCTCATATCTATGGGAGAGCGGCCCGCCATAAACGCCGACGAAAGCATCCAGCCACTCAGCGCCATCCCCGCTATGCACGTCGGCCACAAAATCCGCTTTGGCGATTAACTCTGTTGATAACGCATAGGCTATCCGTTCGGCCTGTGTACCCTTGGCTTTTCCAGGAAAAGACCGATTCAGATTCTTGCGATCATGGGGATTAACAAAAGGACTCCGGTCCTCAAATGCCGGAATATGAGCAACCCGAACAAGAACGAGCGATCCCGCCAAATCCTCCGGCATGATTTCTTCGGCAAGCCGTTCGGCCGCGAGAATCGACGCAAATTCGTAGCCGTGTACGCCCGCTACGATGAGGAGGACAGGGCCCGGCTGATTGCCGCCCAATACAGATACGGGAATGAAGGTACTGGGATCGCTCGCCCCGGCGGGTATATTGATGCGCAAGTCGGTGCGCTGTCCTGCGCGCATTGGTTCTCCGTCGATCTCCAATGCCTGTGCTCGCACTCCATTCAGCACTAGCAAGCTCAGCCATAGCAGGCTCAGCCATGTAAGCCGAAGTAGAGTCTCCGGTCCAAGTCTCATAGCGTTGTTCCAGAAGGGGCGAATTCAGGAAGCGACTCGAGTGCGGCTTTATCGTAGGGTCTTTCTCGAAACATTTTTTGGTAAAAGAACGCTCGCAGTTGAGCATGAAAGCTACGAACTTCCGCCTCATAAACGAGCGACGCCTTTATGTCTGTGTTGGCTAGACGCTGAAATACGCGTTCTAATAGAGCAGGAGGTGACAGCCAGGCTGCTATGGCAGCTAGCCGGTCACGTTCAATCCGACCTTGCCGGTAAGCGCCAGACAGCGCCTCCGTACTCTGATCGCCTACCTGCTGAAACGCGTAATACCATTTCCATTCAAAAGGGCGCGACATCTCGGTGTATTCAGTCCACTCCGGGTGACGTTTGATGAACGCATCCATGGTCGTGGCTTTTGGTAAGTCCCAGGCATCGTTTACCGCCTCGCGCTGAGTCAGCGTAATGTCTGCTCCGGAGGGCACAGGGGCGAGTCGATCAATCGTCACTTTTGCTCCCGCCGGAAGGATCACGGCCACTAGCATCCAAATGCCCAGTGAGAACGCCAGTAGCACCTCGGCGGATCGTTCTTTAGATGCAATCCAGGTACACAACACTGTCCACAAGCCCACATAAGAGAGCAGGGCAGACACCGCAATGGTTGTGGTTAGTAGACTCACACCAGTGTTGAGGCTCACCACAAGCAAGGGTAAAACCGCAGCAAAAAAAACCGCCGCGCTGCGTAGCAACGCTCGCATGCGCCAGGGTCTGCTTGTCTTTCCTGCGGTGGTCACCAGCAGACCGTGCCGACCCGCGCTACGCTCGCTTGCGTGCAGGTCATGCAACAGCACAATCAGCACAATCGGCAAAACGAAGGCAGCAAAAAAAGCATAATCGAAACGACCGATCAGAGCGAGCACCGGATTGCCGACGTCTCGTTCGTAGATTTGCCCTTCCAGAGCAAGCATTCGTACGCGGTGCTTCCAGGGATCTTGGTCCCGGCGACCGAGCGCAGCGAAGGCAAATTCGGAGGGCGGATCGTAGGTAAGGTGAAAAGAGTAGTAAGCCGCGCTGCCCCAATCGCTCTGCTTCGCGAGGGCAACTTCACGGTCCTCGCGATCCGCGTCGAGGAGCTTAGCCAGCGTCGCGCGTTGATGTGCGACCTCATTCAGTCCGGAAATCACCGCGATAGCGGCAAGCGCCAAGACCACACAAACCCAGGTTAGGAACCCTCGATCGCGCCTCAGCAAAGACGCCTCTCGCATTAGCGCACTTGGCCTGCTCATGGCTTTAACCTGCTGCCGAACAAAATTGAGCCGGCGGCTAACAGCAAGCACCAACAAGTCAGCGCCAGCACGGAGCTGCCGGCATTGCCGATACGAATTCCTCCGCTCGCGGGTTCAAAGCGGAAGTTACCCAATACCTGCCAGTTTGCCGCATCAACACGCGAGCGTTTTTCTACTTCTGGATCGCTACTATTACGATTGATGTCGTCCACATACGACAGCTCCTCTGCGTGGACCTTATTCAGACCCTGGACGAAGTCAAAACGGACTGCTTCGGCCTCACGCAAAAAACGCTGATGGGTTTCCAGAGCAGTACCGGACACCGCGCGAGAAGCCCGCGCCACCGCAAGCGTAGGCGTGAGCCACCCATGGCGATTAAGCAAAGACGCTTGCTTTAGCTCACCCGCCATCCGCCGATCTGCAAATTCGTTCATGGTCTCCGTTAGTGTTGCTTCCCCCTGCGTCGCCACGACACCCCGTAAATTCACTGGTAAATCCTCAACCTTGTCGACTTTGTAGCGATTGAACAGATCAGCGCGTAGCTTTTGAAAAGCCGGGTCTTCCGTATTGTGTCCATCTCCCAGCTTGCGCACTTCCTCTAGCATTGCTAAGTCCACCTCGATCTTGCCTGCAAGTGGGAACTCACGAGTGGTATTGCTTACTGCCAGCGCTGGGAGCAGTAGAGTGCCGAATAACCAAAGAGCGGTTAATCCGGTTAGTACCGTACTACGCCGCTGGAGTAGGACAGATAAAAGCAGGGAAAGAAGGCTCCAAACATTTAAGTAGAGAAAGTAGATGGCAATGAGCGCGAGCGCTGCGATCATGCTTTCGCCCATGGAGATCGCCGCAAGCGCGCTGGCACCCAGCGGAAGGAGTAATACAAGGATCGCAGCGTTCAGTGCTAGTGCCTTTCCTGCAACCAGGTCGAAACCGCTCAAACCTTGCGCTTGTAGTGCGGCCAAGGTCGATGCTTCTCGCTCTCGAACAATCGCGCCGTGACCCAACAAAATAAGAAGTAAGGGTCCAAAGAGTTGGTAGACCATTGCAGGGGTCAACCATGACAGCCCCCCTAGATCAGCGCTCACGCTACTGTCGGCAAACATGGCGGAGTTCTGCCGATGGCCCTCGAGAAAGATCGATTGGCCGGTAACCGGGTCGAGTCCTGGATCAATTAGGGAAAGCGGGGAAGGCGCTCGGAATACATAGTGGCCGTAATGCACCATTCGGTGTGGGTGTCGAGCGGGCTGGGACAGAAAAGTCTCCTCTGCCTCCGCTTGATGATGAATGCGCTCATTCCGTTCCTGCTCCATTCGCAGAGCGGTGAGCGTCGCCGTGACAACAAGCAACACGGCAAATAAGAGAGCAGACCAAAGGGCTAGATTGGAGCGACGCCAATAGCGCCATTCGTCGCGGGCTACCAGAAGGATCTTGTTCATGCCGCGTCCCTCCCGCTCGCCTCTCTCGCCTCGCTCGAAATAGAGCGACCAGAAAATGCTTGATGAACCTCTTCCGTATCGATTCGTCCGTTTTCCGGGGACGAGAACTCTCCCACAAGTTCACCATCTCTCAGCAATCCGATACGATCGGCGACCTGGCAGGCACCATAAACATCGTGCGTGACCATGAGGATCGACTTCCCGCTGTCGGCAAGACCGCGAACCAAGTCGTGAAATTCGTCAATCGCGATCGGGTCCAGCCCAGAGGTAGGCTCGTCCAGCAGTAAGATGTCCGTGTCGCGCAATATTGCGAGAGCGATGGCCACCTTTTGGCGCATGCCCTTCGAATAGCCGCTCAACTTCTGGTCACGCGCCGCTGCTTTGAGGGCCACTCGATCCAGAGCTGAATCTATTGTCTCTGAAGCCGGCGCTGTTCCTGCTAGTTTCAAAAAATACTCGAGGTTTTCACGAGCATTCAGATGCTCGTACAAAGATGCGGATTCAGGCAGATAGGCAATTGCTGCCCGAGCCCGCTCTAGGTCTTCCTGGACCGCTATGCCGTTGACCGCCACGGTTCCGACGGCTGGCTTCAGAAAGCCAAGAAAGGTCAGCAGCGTCGTAGACTTGCCAACGCCATTACCGCCCAACAGTCCGTAAACCTCGCCTGCGGTTACGGTAAAAGATATGTCCTTGAGTACTTCGTTGTTGCCACGCACAACGCCTAGCCCTTCGGCGCGTAGATGTTCAATGTTTGCATTCATAGAAGCTGTCTCCCCTTGGGAGTGTATTCCCTGCGAGCGGTTCACTAACCTCCCACGGTTCATAGGCCGGTCTGGCTTGAAAATGATGTATGCGCCGAATGGCCCTTCTGGGCATTGACACAGTCTCCGCTACTACTTCCGTGGGGCTACCTTGAGCTGGGACTGAAAGGCGCCCTAGTTGCGGAAGTGAACTAGCTGTTTACGAAAGCTAAGACTTGAGCGCAGGTGGAGCCCTTGGGCCCAGCGGACTGTGGTCTGAAGAGGTGCGCCAGCCAGTCTTCCATTCTTGCGCAGGACCGGTGAGGAAAAACAGGCCTTGGGTCGTGAGATCTAAACTACGCGTTGGTGCAGTGCTGTCCGAGGCGCTGACCTGCAGCGCGCACACACTGCAATCGTGGCTGGAGCCGACGGGACGATGTTTGGACGCTCTGGCTGGGTCGGTTTCGAGGATTTCGCCATGTGCATTATGTATATGGACCTCGTTCGCGTTGTCGTAATGCCCATGAAATGGAAGCGACAATTGGCCGCACAACGAGAGGGTCAAAAATAACCATGTGGCGTTTGTGAATTGCTTTGCCGCTGAAAATCGGCCGAATCTCCCGCACAGCCTGTCCCACGGCGGATTCAGCCGTAAGGATTTCATCGGAGGCACTGGAAATCGTCGAGCGCGGGTCATGGCTCACTCTTGTAAAGCGGACGCGATTTTTAGCCCATGTCGGATAATGCGTCAACGATTTTTGGGGTTTACCGACGGTTTAAGCGCGGCTTACCCGAGGTCCACCATTCATGAGGAGGAGACGTCGATTCGCTGACCTCCTCTTTGATAACGCTCAAGCTCTTCCGACCCGTAACCGCTATCGTAGTTGATCCACTCGTCGCGCATAAGAAACCGAATCTTCCCCTCACCAGTAGCAAGATACGCGCTAGCGACCAATCTCCCCAATACTCCGCGTATAGCGCTCCCTCCAGGCTCGCAGACTCCACCAACATAAGACTGTCGTAAGCACCAGCAACGCCGCGATAGCGAACGTTAGGCTTGTACCCGCACCGCCAACCAGACCGATCGGAGAAAATACCAGGTACAGCGCGACTATCGCCGCACCAAGCACGAGGGCGCAGGGCAATGCAAAGCGCCAGGGAATCAACTCAACGGAAGGTTTGCGGGCGAATCGCCAGGCCTCGGCACGAGGTCTAATGCGGCCTACCCAGAGCATCAAAGCCAATTCGATTAGGAAAAGCACCGCGTAGCTGTGGATGAAATGAAGGTCCGGTTTCCAGACGAAGTTCAGGCCGCCGTAGGCAAGTACATGGAACACGATTGCCAGCTTCGCGCCCAGGGCCGGTACCCGGCGCGTAAACAGGCCTACGAGGACAATCGTGATCACGGGAATATTGTAGAAGCCTGTGAACAGGCGGATGATCTGCCAGAGACCATCCGGTGCAAACATTAGAAGCGGCGCGATCACGAAAGACAAGAGAGCCAGCAACACGCTTG
>JBCBZV010000170.1:0-7353 GCA_039815155.1 Pseudomonadota bacterium | reverse complement strand
GACCTTCGTTAATCTCCGTTAGCCTGTACTAACCTGCATCAACAAGCTCAGGCTGAGCATGCGCATCAGCCAAGCAAAGCACCGAAGCAGGAGTCACAAATTCCCTTTGCGCCTCGCTCTGAGGTCGATGCCACAGGGCCCTGCGCAAATCGGACCGCCACGAGACGTCGAAAACTATTTCGTGACCTTCTGCGGTGATTTGATGGGAGGAACAGCCGGCAATGAAGCAGGTCGACCCAACTACGTTGGGGTTGGACTGGAGTTGCCAATGCAAACGCCACTTATCCGGCAATAGCCAACGCGCTTCGAGCACTAATTTACTTACCTGAATGTCTTTTGAAACGCAGCGTACTACGGGAATACGTGCCATCTATCAATGCTCTTATCTTTGTTGTGTCTTTGGTACGCGATCGCAGATACCTTTGGATTGCCTAGGATTATCGGGGGTGTAGGGACTGGACCCAAGCGGCCCCCTTCTCTATGGTGCAACGCAGTCAAGCTGGAGTAAATAATGGATAGTTTTGAAGGCACGGTGGGTTTCATCACCGGTGGTGCAGCAGGTATCGGTCTAGGCGTGGCTACGGCTCTCGGGCGACGAGGCATGACCGTGATTTTGGCCGATGTCGAGGAAAACACCTTGGCGCAGGCGGCTACCGAACTAGAGTCCGCAGGGATCAACGTAGCTACGGAAGTTCTGAACGTCGCTGATGCGCAGGCTTACGCTGAGATCGCAGAAAGAATCTTCTCACGCTATGGAAAGCTAAATTTCTTGTTTAACAATGCGGGTGTAGCTTGCCCTTCGCCAGCCACGGGCACGACTTTCGACGACTGGCGCTGGGTCGTCGACGTCAACCTCATGGGCGTCGTCCACGGCGTTGAACTGTTCCTGCAGCGGATGTTAGATAGCGGTGAGCCCGGCTACATTATCAACACCGCCTCTCTCGCTGGGCATATTGCGAGTCCACAGCTGCTTTCTTACACCGCGACCAAGTTCGCTGTTGTGGGTTACACAGAAGGACTACAGGCGGCGCTTTCGGAATCGCCCATTGGTGTGTCAATTCTGGCACCGGCCTGGGTGAAAACGCGAATCGCGCACAGCGTACGCAATCATCCGACCGCCGCGATGGCCGCTAAAGGTGATGAACAGAACCCCCTTTCTAAAATCATCGACGAGCAGGGAATCTCCGTAGAGGAAGTTGCGAACCGAGTTCTAGAGTGCATGGCGAAGGACACGCTACACATTTTCACTCATCCGGATTTCTGGGAATTTGTTGACGGGCGAATGGACAAGGTTCGCGGTGACTACGCTCAAATCCTCTAGGATTTTGAGAGCCTAGCTCAGATCCGACATGTCTTGGCTGAAGCTCGTTCTGCGATCTACCGTTCTGGCATTTTTTGCCAGCGTTTTCGCGCTAATCGTGGTGGGTTTACACAATGAGCGCCAAGCGAGCGCGCCACCACTTTCAATCAATAGTGAGGATCCAACGGAAGCTCTCCTCGTAGGGCCCACCAATCTTTCCCATGGTGATCGGCCCAAGGCGGATAGTGAATTTCTGGGGCGCTATCGGCAGCTATTGGGCTGCGGCCGCCGGGAAAATCAGCACACGGATCCTGCATACTTAACAGCCTCATATAAGTGGCGAGACGACGATGGCGTCATGAACTTCTCCGACCAGTCGCAGGAGTTTGCTTCACCGAAGCCGATGGTCGTGGAGAGCGGAGCGAGAGAGTTTCTCATCACTGTGAACGCGGAGAATGCGGCCCTGCCCAAGGCTCTGGAAAGAAATCTGCGCGCTGGAGCAAAACGCACTTACGATCAGTGGCATAGCTGGCTGGGCCAAGAAGCCCTGGTCCGGTCCCATATCAATTTACGTTTCATCGGTGACCAGCAGTCTTTCGATGACCTCTATGGAGAAGCTAATAAGAGCATGCGTGCGATTGGCTTCTACCGGATACGAACCAACGAAGCGGTCGTGCTGTATGCAGAACCGTATCGTTCCCTCGCGCAAGCGACCGCGTTTCATGAAATGTCACATCTCATTACGGCTTGGCACCTGGGGCCTACACCGCCATGGTTAAACGAGGGAGTCGCTGAATACTTTGAAACGCTGCAAGTACAGTGGCAAAGTCCCCAATTCAACCATAGTAGGCAACATCTACGCTTACTCGCAGGGCGTGGTGTGATTGATCTGAACGCGCTGCTAAGTCTATCCCGCGATGAGTGGGCGAGCCGCGACGCCCACTGGCGCTATGCGAACGCCTGGGCGCTTATAGCGTTTCTGCAGCACTCGGATCCTGGAAGAGAAACGCTAACGGCCCTTATTCGTGAAGCCCATGCAACCCGTTGCAATGGAGAGGCCGATATTCGTGGGCCACTCCTTGCCTATCCCGGCGGTCTCGGTCGATTACAAAGAGATCTGAGTGAATGGGTAAGAGAACAGGACAGGAAGAAAGCGTAGGAACATCACGCGATCCGCGTTGCTAGCTCTGGTACCAGCTTTAAGCCGATACCACCTCAAAGGTCACACCCGCGTTCTCATGCAGGCGCTTCCGCAAGGCCGCACCCATCACCGGTGCGGCGGTGAAACAACCGCCTCTCGCATTCGGTGTTTCCGCAAGGCAAACGGCGGCTTCGGCGATCATTTTCGCCGTCGAGCCATACCCCGGATCCATGTCGCCCTTCACTCGAACATCGATGCGATTGCCGCCATCGTCAGTTCCAATGTAAAGAATGTCGTAGAATCCGGCCTCTCGCTGTTCTTTGGTCGGACCCTCACCGGGCTTTAGCGACATATCCAACGCCATTCCCTGATCGGCGTTTTCCGGTCCGGGTTTTTCGGGGCCCATCGAAAGCATCTCGTCGTACACCAGGTCCTCTCCGTACATGTGACCGAGAAGCTGATTCGAGCGATGTACGTTTTTGGAGTTGATGGTCGCCATAACGAAAGGACCCGCCCAAGAGCCGAGATCTTCATCAAAGGTGACTTCGTTTCCTGTCGGCTGCTCCGGGCCTTTAAAGCCGGTAGTCAAAACGAACGGATTGGTCAAATCGGCGAACAAAGCTGGATCTTCTTTGACCGCAGCCATCGTCGCGGTAAATGAAGCGATCGTTCCACCAGAGGCCGTGCCGGCAATTTCTTGAACACGGCCGCGAACCCGCGGTAATGGCTTTCCGAGCCGTTCGATAGCTTGCTCTTGTAAGAAGTGGACGCCGAGATCAGACGGCAATGAATCGAAGCCGCAGGAGAACAAGATTCTCGCTCCGCTTTCTTTCGCGACAGCTCCGTAGGCCTGGTCCATATCGCGTGACCACAGCGATTCACCACTCAGATCGACGTAATCCGTGCCCAAACGAGCACAAGACTCAACTACGGTGGTACCGTACTGTTGATATGGGCCAGCGGTGGTGAGAATGACCCGGGTACTCGACACCATTTGATCGATCGACTCCTTGTCGTTGCTGTCGGCTAGGACCAAAGGTATGGAGCCGTCAAGACCAAGCTCGTCGCGAACGCTTGCGAGCTTGTCTGCGCTACGCGCCGCCATTCCCCATTTCAAAGCACCGCTAACGCCGTAGCGCTGATTCAAATACTCACAAACCAAACGGCCGGTAAAACCGGTCGCTCCGAATACCAGTATGTCGAAGCTGCGAGATCCATCCATGACTTATTCCTATTTATCTGTTTTTGCTCATATTAGCCTGTTGCCCTTTTGAGATCATTCCCCAGGACGCTGCGCTACTTTAGTTAAGGTTTTTCGAGTTTAGTTTGTAGCTCTTTCAGCAGTCCGACACTTGCCTGCTCCACCAGATCAAGAACCGTTTCAAAGCCTTCACCGGAACCGTAATAGGGATCAGGCACCTCATCGGTAGGTGCTGCCGGTGCATAGTCAAGAAAGAGTGAAACGGTGCTACTCGAATCGTCCGGCTGAAGCGAGCGGAGTTCTTGTAGGTTTGACCAATCCATCGCCAGAACATAGTCGAACTCGAAAAAGTCTTCCGTTCTCACCCGCCGTGATTTGATCGCCGAGAGCTCATAACCGCGTAGCGCAGCCGCATCTTGCGCGCGGATATCCGGCGGTTCGCCCATGTGCCAAGCGCCAGTACCCGCTGAATCGACGCGGATCGTTTCGGCCAGGCCAGCTTGTCGCAAAAATGACCGAAAAACACCCTCGGCCGTCGGTGACCGGCAGATGTTGCCCAAGCAAACAAACAATACCGAGCTCATAGACAATTCCGTAGCACTAATTTGATGACTCGCAACCTTCCTCCTCAGCGGAGCGCCGATCATACGCGCGATTGGCCTAGTTGGCTTTGAATGGCGAAAAAATCAAAGGCAGAAACTAACTCATACCGATGGTCCGAAACGGCGGCAACTTCGGTTACTATTCTGTGGTCACCAATCCGATAATTATTGTTAAGGAACCCAAGCGAGTCATGGCCAAGATTCAGATCGTCATAGGATCAGTTACGGGAACGGCGGAAGGCGTTGCCGATTTCCTAAAGGACGAACTCGACAGCGAACATAGCATCGACACCAACGTAGACACCACCGTCGAAGACTTAGTCCGGGATGATGGAGAGCTTTTACTGTTTTGCACCTCGAATACAGGCTGCGGCGATTTGCCGGACAATATCTATCCCCTTTACGAAGATCTTCGCGAGACACCACCGAAGATTGCCGGTCGCAAGTATGCGCTGATCAATATTGGCGATAGTTCTTTTCCGACCTTCGGAGAAGCGGGAGTCGCGCTAGACGAGGCCCTTAAAGACATCGGAGCGGAGCCGATTGCTGAGTCGCTGCTGATCGACGTAGGAGAGGAACGATACCCTCAGAAAATCGCCCTCGAATGGGTAAAATCGATTCTCTGAGACATCGATTCTCTGAGACATCGATTCTCTGAGACATCGATTCTCTGAGACAAAGTTGTTTCCGGGAGAAGCGCCTGTTTTCCAAGAGGCGAGTCTCCAAGGGTTGTCTCTAAAGATTTCACGCCTCCCAAAATTTGGCTTGCTACTTGGACGGGTAGTGCTGTTTTAGGAACGGCAAAGCCAGAGCAAGAACTTCTTCCGGCATCTCCTGTTGTATCCAATGCCCACAGGGCAGCTCCTTAACTTCGGCGTTGGGTACAAAAGCTCGCATGTTCTTCGTCATAGGCACCATATCGAACTCCCCACGGATCATTAGAGCCGGTTGTTCTACAATCTGCTCATAGGCGCCGATCGTGTGCCAGTTGCGCGTGAAGTTTCGGTACCAGTTAATACCACCGTGATAGCCGGAGAGAGCGAAGCCATCAATAAAGACCTGCAGTTCTTCGTCACTCATCACCGGGTCGCCGGGAAGCGAATCGCTCTCAGCCATGGCGATAAAGGCCATCCCCTGCAACTCGGCTTTTGGGTGCAACCACTGATTTTTCTTGAAAACGTTGCGTAAAAAACCCTCGCTATTCGATTGAAAAATGGCATCTGCTACCCCAGGCTGCCGATTGAAGTGAACCATGTAGAAGTCACTGCCTAGCACCTGTTCCCAAAAATCAATCCACTCCGTAGGCCCCCTTTCCATAAAAGGTACGCTGAGATTGATCAAGCCAGCCAATCTGTCCCGATGCATCATCGCCAAGTTCCAAACGATGATCGCACCCCAATCATGGCCAAGATAGAAAGCCTGTTCATGACCAAAGTGCTCCGCCAGGGCAACCAGATCGCCCGTCAGGTATTCGATGGCATAGTCCTCGACTCGTTCTGGGCAGGACGAGCGCCCGTAGCCACGCTGATTGGGCACAATAAGAAAGTAACCCTCGTCCACGAGCGGCTGAATGAAGTGGCGCCAGCTAAAGGCATGCTCTGGCCAGCCGTGACTGAGTACCAGCGGCCGACCCGCGGGGTCACCAGCAGTGAATACCTCCAACTCCACACCGTTTACGGGGATTAGTTCTCCGTCGGGAAAATCCATCACTAGCGCTGATCCTTAAATTGCATCGGAATAAACTTGAAGCTGGGTCGAATGGGCCACGTCGAGATAATACGCTCCGTCCTAATTCGATCCCAACAGGGCAAGCTTCGGTTCGGTAAGGCTTGAAATAACCACGCGCCCATCGGGAAGATCCGCTGCACCGGTCGTGTTGGCGTAGGTACCCGCGGGATCCTGAAGGTTCAATAGCACTCCTCCACTTTCATCGATTCGAAGCACAAACCCGTAGCGAAGCGGACCGGGTCTTGCAAACTCTGGCAACCTCATTACTACCTTGCGCAGCATAGGTGATTCCGCAAGATCATCCATTGCCTTAGACCGGGGACTTACAATACCGACCCAAAAGCTACCGTCTGTCATGCGATTGATATTGTCTGGAAATCCGGGGAGATCGCTGATCAACGTCTCTCTACGGCCGTAGTCAGAGTGCGCTAGGGAGTAGCGATGAACAGAGTAGGTGCCAGTCTCATTTACCAGCAATGCATCTCCAGCAGCGGATACTGCAACTCCGTTGGCGAAGCTCAAACCGTCCGCGAACACGCGCGTCGAACTACTGGCTGGGTCATAAACGAGTATTCGCCCATTAGCGGAGTGCTCCATGAGATCGAGCAAGGACGACGAAAGCGTGCCGCCGGCTCCCTTGGCGCTGAATCGTGTCGACGCATCGGAAAAGTAAACTCGCCCGTCTGGCGCGATATCGACATCGTCCGCATACAGGATCGGCGAGTCATCGTCCGTTTCGCTGGTGACAAGTTCTGCCTCGCCGTCCTCGCTAATACGCACAAGGCCTTGATAAGCATCAGCCACCCAGAGCACCCCGTCTTCGGCAAACTCAATACCGAGAGGCCGACCGTCTAACTCAGCAAATATCGTTGCCTCCCCTGTATCAGGGTCGATCCGAAGTATCTTTCCGGAATGAACCGCGGTGTAGATGAAGCCATCAGTGCCAACGGCAACATCCTCAGGCCCGTATTCGCCAGTCGGTAGATCGACGTACTGCGCCGCCGCCAACTCATCGTTCTGCACGTAATCGCCTGTGAATCCAGGATCAGCGGAGGGTGTCCAGCTCTTGGGCTCAACGGAAACGGGCCAAAACACTAGGTACGCGGTGACCAGCAGCAGACCGGACAGCAAAATCTTAAAAGGCGTTTTCACGGAAATCCCCTTTACTAATCAATCTTATTGTTTTGGTGGCGCGGAGATTAACGGAAGGCTAAGCGCTTCGACACCCCTTGCGGGCACGCGCGCTCCCTCACTAAGGATTGCGCTGAAGTTCTGGAACGACAAGTAGACCCCTATCGAGCGCATTTTTCTCGACTCGCATAGGGCACTCGTAGACCGCTTCTAGAGTGTTTTTTTCAAAAACCTGAGCCGGAGAACCTTG